>NZ_JBHXRX010000025.1:113376-119919 GCF_042714995.1 Streptomyces sp. NPDC058665 | reverse complement strand
GCCCCGGCCGCCGCGAGCTCGCTGTCGGGCCCCGACGCGGGCACGGGCGCGGCCGGCGCCGCCTGGGCCGCGGCGCCGCCGAGCCCGATCGCCGCGCCGGCCGCGGTGATCGTCAGCCCGGCGCGCAGCAGCGCGCGGCGCCGGGGGGTGGGAGCTGAATGACGTGCCATGGGATTCCTGACTGCGCGAAAGTGACGGGTAAGGGGAATGACACGCACAGTAGTTGAGAGGTGACGCTCGATACCACCGCCGTAGCCAGGGATCCCCTGTGCGGGTGTATGCCTCAGACTGGTGTCCCGTGAGTCCCCAACGAACCGCCTCCGCGCGTGTCGTCCTGCTCGCGGGCCCCTCCGGCTCCGGCAAGTCGTCGCTCGCCGCCCGCGCGGGCCTGCCCGTGCTCCGTCTCGACGACTTCTACAAGGAGGGCGACGATCCGACGCTGCCGCTGGTCTCCGGCAGCGCGGACATCGACTGGGACTCCGCGCTGTCCTGGGACGCGGACGCGGCGGTCGCCGCGATCCAGGAGCTGTGCCGGACGGGCCGTACGACCGTCCCGGTGTACTCGATCGCCACCAGCTCACGCGTCGACACCGAGGAACTGGACATCGACGGCGCGGGGCTGTTCGTCGCCGAGGGCATCTTCGCGGCCGATGTGGTGGCGCGCTGCCGGGAGTTGGGCGTCCTGGCCGACGCGCTGTGTCTGCGCGGGCGTCCATCGACGACGTTCCGCCGCCGGCTGCTGCGGGATCTGCGCGAGGGCCGGAAGTCGGTGGCGTTCCTGCTGCGGCGCGGTTGGCGGCTGATGCGCGCGGAGCGCGGCATCGTCGCGCGCCAGACGGCGCTGGGGGCGTATCCCTGCGCGAAGGCGGAGGCACTGACCCGGATCGCGGGCGCGGCGGCGGGCGGTGTCCGCCCCCGTACACCGAGGAACCACCCACCCACGCCGGCGCGCCCCGCGAACACCACCCACTGACCGTCCCGGCGCCGCGCACCTCCGCGCGGGCAGGCCCGAGTTCCCCTGACCACGCGAAGACCGCACAAGCCGCGATCTGCCCGGCCGCGCTCGACCACCCCGTGTCCCGCGCCTCGCCGCGCACACCCCGGCGCGGACGCCCCGAAACCCCCCGGACGCGCGAAGACCGCACAAGCCGCGATCTGCCCGGCCGCGCTCGACCACCCCGTGTCCCGCGCCTCGCCGCGCACACCCCGGCGCGGACGCCCCGAAACCCCCCGGACGCGCGAAGACCGCACAAGCCGCGATCTGCCCGGCCGCGCTCGACCACCCCGTGTCCCGTGCCTCGCCGTGCACACCCCGGCGCGGGCGCCGCAAAAAGCCCCCGGACGCGCGAAGACCGGACAGGCCCCCCAGCCCGTCCGGTCCTGCTCGGTGCACCCCCGTGCCCCCGTGCCCTGCACCCGCCGTCTCCCCCGAGACGGCAGTTCCTCCCCCGATCCCCCGTCCCCCCGGTGTTGCTTCCCCCCGCCTTCAGGCCACCAGCTCGCCGAAGGACTCTTCCTCGTCACGTCCGAAGCTGAGGACCTCGTCCTCGCGCAGCCGACGGAGCGACCGCCAGATGCTCGACTTCACCGTGCCGACACTGATGTCGAGGATCTCCGCGATCTCGGGATCCGTGCGGCCCTCGTAGTAGCGCAGCACCAGCATCGTGCGCTGCGTCTCGGGAAGGCGCGAGAGCGCCTGCCAGAGCACCGTGCGCAGCTCCGTGCCGCGCATCGCGTCGGTGTCGCCGACCGTCTCCGGCAGCTCCTCTGTCGGGTACTCGTTGAGCTTGCGCCTGCGCCACGCGCTGATGTGCAGGTTGGTCATCGTCCGGCGGAGATAGCCGCCGACGGCCGCCTTGTCGCTGATCCGGTCCCAGGCGCGGTAGGTGGAGAAGAGCGCGCTCTGGAGCAGGTCCTCGGCCTCGAAGCGGTCGCCGGTCAGGTGGTAGGCGGTCGCGTACAGAGAGGCCCGGCGCTCCTGGACGTAGGCGGTGAACGCCGTCTCGGCGTCCATGGCCTCCGTTCCCGCGGTGCGCTCCCCCGTGGCCTCTCCGTACGCTCGGCCCTCGTTCCCCCGTGCCTCGGCGTCGTCCGCCGTGGACTTGTGCGCCGCGTCGACCACCGCGATGTACGGCGGCCGGTGCTGGCGCCCGGCGCCGCGAACGCACCCCCGCCCGTTCACGGCGCCGGACTTCTCGGTGCTCCGTGCGACGTCGTGGAGACGCGTGATAACTGCGCTTGAGGCCGTGCTGTGCAGTGAGTTCATCTCGCGCCCCCCGTCGGCTGGAGTCTGTTGCTTTCCGTCTGCCCAAGAGATTGCCGGGCCAGTTTCATGGGCCTGTCCGCCGACTGTCACAGGCCTGTCACAGGGGTTCTGGATCTTGGCGGGAGATGTGGCGGAACTGTGGGAGCGCTCCGACTGTCGAACTGTGGTCCCCCCATGGGCCAGAATGACCTCTGTGCCTTTCCTGTTGCTGATCGAGGACGACGACGCCATCCGCACGGCCCTCGAACTCTCGTTGTCACGCCAGGGCCACCGAGTGGCCACTGCGGCGACGGGAGAGGACGGCCTGAATCTGCTGCGAGAACAGCGGCCAGACCTGATCGTTCTGGATGTGATGCTGCCCGGTATCGACGGTTTCGAGGTGTGCCGTCGGATCAGGCGGACCGACCAGTTGCCGATCATCCTGCTGACAGCGCGCAGTGACGACATCGATGTGGTCGTCGGGCTCGAATCCGGCGCGGACGACTATGTGGTCAAGCCCGTGCAGGGCCGGGTGCTCGACGCCCGTATCCGTGCCGTACTGCGGCGCGGGGAGCGGGAGTCGACCGATTCGGCGACCTTCGGGAGCCTGGTCATCGACCGTTCGGCGATGACCGTCACGAAGAACGGTGACGATCTCCAGCTCACGCCGACCGAGCTGCGGCTGCTTCTGGAGCTGAGCCGGCGGCCCGGCCAGGCGCTCTCCCGGCAGCAGTTGCTGCGGCTGGTGTGGGAGCACGACTATCTCGGCGACTCACGGCTGGTCGACGCCTGTGTGCAGCGGCTGCGCGCGAAGGTCGAGGACGTGCCGTCGTCGCCGACGCTGATCCGTACGGTACGAGGCGTGGGCTACCGGCTGGACGCGCCTTCGTGAGCAGCCAGGAACCCACGCCGGCCAGATCCACGAACAGCCCTGACGGATCAGACAGTCCAGACATAGCGGACGGTTCCCAGGGGGGTGCCGCGGACGCGGCGGCCGGGCGGCGTACGCGCAAGAGGGCGTTTCTCGCCGGGCTGCGCTGGACGAGTCTGCGGCTGAGGCTGGTCGTCGTCTTCGGGGCGGTCGCGCTGACCGCCGCCGTATCGGCGTCCGGGATCGCGTACTGGCTCAACCGCGAGTCGGTGCTCTCCCGTACGCAGACGTCCGCGCTCAAGGACTTCAAGCAGGAGATGCGGGACAAGGCGGCGCAGCTGCCGCTGCAACCGACCCAGCCCGAACTCGAATACACGGCGCAGCAGATGGCCAGGGGCAGCGCCGGGTTCAGTGTGCTGCTGATCGGTGAGCGCGCCGAGGGCAAGCCGGTCGTCGGGGTCTCCGACCAGGACGCGTTCACGCTGGACGACGTGCCGAAGTCGTTGCAGACCGCGGTCAACGACCGGCAGAAGGTGACATCGGGCAACACGTCGCCGTACCACATCTTCTGGCAGCGCACCCAGCGCGGACAGACGCCGTATCTGGTCGGCGGCACCCGGATCGTCGGGGGCGGGCCGACCGGTTACGTCTTCCTCTCGCTCGAACAGGAGCGGGAGGATCTCAACGCGCTGGCGTGGTCGCTGGCGATCGCGACGGGCCTGGCTCTCGTCGGGTCCGCGCTGCTCGCGCAGGCGGCGGCCACCACCGTACTGAAGCCGGTGCAGCGGCTCGGTCACGCCGCGCGGCAGCTCGGCGAGGGCAAGCTCGACACCCGGCTGAGGGTGTCGGGGACGGACGAACTGGCCGATCTGTCACGGACGTTCAACAACGCCGCCGCCTCCCTCCAGAAGAAGATCGACGACATGAGCGCGCGCGAGGAGTCGAGCCGGCGCTTCGTCGCCGACATGTCGCACGAGCTGCGCACGCCGCTGACCGCGCTGACGGCGGTGACCGAGGTGCTGGAGGACGAGGCGGACACGCTCGACCCGATGATCGCGCCCGCCGTGACGCTGGTGGTGAGCGAGACCCGCAGGCTCAACGACCTCGTGGAGAACCTGATGGAGGTGACCCGCTTCGACGCGGGCACCGCCCGGCTCGTCCTCGACGACGTCGACGTCGCCGACCAGGTCACCGCCTGTATCGACGCGCGGGCCTGGCTGGACGCGGTGGAGCTGGACGCCGAGCGCGGGATGATGGCCCGCCTCGATCCGCGCCGGCTCGATGTGATCCTGGCGAATCTGATCGGCAACGCGCTCAAGCACGGCGGTTCGCCGGTGCGGGTCTCGGTGCGCACGGTCGGCCGGGAACTGGTCATCGAGGTACGGGACAACGGCCCCGGCATTCCGGAGGACGTACTGCCGCACGTCTTCGACCGCTTCTACAAGGCGAGCGCGTCCCGGCCGAGGTCCGAGGGCAGCGGTCTGGGGCTGTCCATCGCGATGGAGAACGCGCACATCCACGGAGGCGACATCACCGCGGCCAACGCGCCCGACGGAGGGGCGGTGTTCGTCCTGCGGCTGCCGCGCGACGACTCGGAGGACACCGGCGACGAGGACGAGCAGGGGCACGGGCACGGGAGCGCGCGGGGAGAGGGAGGCGAGGCGCAGTGAGGTCGAGAACACCGGCCGGCCGGCCCCTCGCCGCATTCGCGGGGGCGCTCGCGCTGGCGGGCGCCGTGGGCGGCTGCGGCATCAGGACGACCACGGTGCCGGTGGACGCGGGCGCGGCGCCCTCACGGGTGCCCTGCGAGGTCTCCGAGGGCAATCTGACCACCCAGGCGCAGCCGGGGGCCGCGGTCAGGGTCTATCTGGTGTGCGGGTCGGAGCTGGTGCCGGTGGAGCGCGCCGCGGCGATCCCGGCCGACAAGTCGCGCAGTGACCGTTTGCAGGTGGCTCGGGCGCTGGTGGACGAGTTGGAGGAGCGGCCGTCGTCCACGGAGCAGGAGGCGGGCTTCACGACGTACGTACGCGGGCCGCTGGCCGTCTCCGAGGCCCGCGCGGGCGATCCGCTCGGGACGCTGCGCCTCAGCCGCCAGCCGGAGGACCTGCCGACGGCCGCGCTGGCGCAGCTCGTGTGCACGCTCATCGAGGGCACGGCGACGGACGGCTCGGTGGTGCTGGGCGGGCCGGGGGCGTACGAGGCGCGCGGGTACCGGTGCGACGACGACACCAAACGGCGGCCCGACGTGACCGTGCCGACGACGGGGCCGCTGCCGTCCGCTTCCTGAGGAGGCGGGAGCGGCGGGGGGTGCGGCTCCGGGGAGAGGGACCAGGGCGGGGCCTTCCGGGTGACACCCGTCTCACGTGGCCCTCCTTTTGGAACTCGCCGGAACCGATTCCGGCGGTGGCCGCGTCTTGTGGTTCGTGCAGCGCCAAGGTCAGAGCGGCAGTGCCGCTTTCCGCTTCCGCGTGGCGGGGGTCATCCTCCTCCTCGCGCATCTGCTGCTCGTCGCGTGGCTGACGTTGCGCCCACTGGACGTGGTGTGGGTGACCGCGGCGAACCTGGAGCCGCTCGCGGGCATCAAAGCCGATCTCGCGCTCGGGGCGCCGCAGGCGGTCCGGCGGATCGGCGAGGGGCTTCTGCTGCTGGCCCCTCTCGGGGTTCTCCTCCCCATGGTGGACGGGAAACTGTCCGTCTCGCCGCTGGCGTCGCTGGCCCGCACGGTGGCCGCCGGGGCGTTCGTCTCGCTGGGGATCGAACTGCTCCAGACCGGTATCCCCGGGCAGGTCGTCGACGTGGACTCGCTGCTGCTCAACACGGTCGGGGTGGGGCTCGCGCATCTGCTGGTCGTTCCCGCCGGACGGGCGAGGCTGCGGCGCGTACGGGGCCGTGGGCGTCGGCCGGCACCGGCCAGGGCTCCTAAGGAGGCGGCCCTACTACCCGAGGGTGACCCGGTGGATGAGGCTCCTCAGGGTACGCCCCCGACGATTACCAGGGTCGGCATCGCCCCGTAGAGCGACGCTTCGTCCGGTGCTCCCCGGCCACCATTGAGTCATCGGGAGCACATCTGGAGGCTCCCCCACGGACTCGCGAAGGAGCCCATCATGTCTGCGATTGCCCGCCCCCGTGAGGGTCGCATGATCGGTGGAGTGTGCGCGGCGCTGGCACGGCGCTTCGGCACCTCCGCGAACACCATGCGTGTGATCTTCCTGGTCTCGTGTCTGCTGCCCGGTCCGCAGTTCCTGCTCTACCTGGCGCTGTGGGCGTTCCTGCCGAGCCAGAAGACCGCGGCGGACACCGCCTGGTAGATCCTCCGTACAGATGTGAGGCGGGGCCCCCCCCCCGGGGACCGGTGGGGGCCCCCCGCGCCCCGGACCGGCCGCGGTCCAAAGCCCGGGGCGGCGGGGCGGCCCGGCGTCCGCCCCCC
>NZ_JBHXRX010000025.1:13456-113366 GCF_042714995.1 Streptomyces sp. NPDC058665 | reverse complement strand
GCCCCCCCCGGGGCGGGGGGGCTCCCCCCCCCCACCCCACCCCGCGGCCCCCCCCGGCGTGTTCCAGCCCCCTAAACTTGCGCGGGGGGCCCCCCCCCCGTTCCCCGGTCGGGGCCCCCGCCTCTCCGCGTACGGCCGGCTGTCCTAGCCGAGGGGCGGCGTGCCGACCGGGAGACCGCCCAGCAGGCCCGTGAGGGGGGTGGCGGTGAGGGCGGAGAGCGCCGTGGGGGCGGCCTGCTGGACCGTACCGAGGCCGCTGCCGACCCCGTTGCGGGCGGCGGTCAGGCCCTCGGTGGTGCCGTCGGGGAGACCGCTGGTGAGGGATTCCGTCGGCAGGTTCTTGGTGACGCTGTCCAGGGCGGACCCGGTGTCCGGGGCGGCGGGCGCGGCGGCGGACGCGGTACCGGCGGCGGTGGCGGCGAAGGCGGCACCGAGAGCGGCGACGCCGAGTGTCTTGGCAGCGGACTGCTTCATAGGAGATGTCGTCCCTTGGGGAATGGGGAATGTGAGCGGCTCCGCAAGTTAGCCATCGCCGCGCACCGCCCGCAAACACCTCGAAGCGGGCCGGACTCCGTGTCCCGGCCCGCTTCTTCACGGCTCATTTCTCCCCGCTCAGCCGAGAGAATCGCTGGTCGTGGCGGTTTGCGTGAACAGCCATTCAGATTTCAACTCGGCGTATCCGGGCTTGATCACGTCGTTGATCATGGCCAGTCTTTCATCGAAAGGAATGAATGCTGATTTCATCGCATTGACCGAGAACCACTGCATGTCGTCGAGCGTGTAGTCGAACGCCTCGACCAGCAGCTCGAATTCACGGCTCATGCTCGTGCCGCTCATGAGGCGGTTGTCGGTGTTCACGGTCGCCCGGAAATGCAGTTCGCGTAGCAGGCCGATGGGGTGTTCGGCGATCGAAGCGGCGGCGCCGGTCTGGAGGTTGGAGCTCGGGCAGAGCTCCAGCGGGATGCGCTTGTCGCGTACGTAGGAGGCGAGCCGCCCGAGCGTCACCGAGCCGTCGTCGGCGACCTCGATGTCGTCGATGATGCGCACGCCGTGGCCGAGCCGGTCGGCGCCGCACCACTGGAGGGCCTGCCAGATCGACGGGAGGCCGAACGCCTCGCCCGCGTGGATGGTGAAGTGGTTGTTCTCGCGCTTCAGGAACTCGAACGCGTCGAGGTGACGGGTGGGCGGGAAGCCCGCCTCCGCGCCCGCGATGTCGAAGCCGACGACGCCCGAGTCCCGGTAGCGGTTGGCCAGTTCGGCGATCTCCAGGGCGCGGGCCGCGTGCCGCATCGCGGTCAGCAGGGCGCCGACGCGGATACGGCGGCCGGCCTGACGGGCCCGGCGCTCGCCCTCCTTGAAGCCCTCGTTGACGGCCTCCACGACCTCTTCGAGGCTGAGGCCGCCCTCCAGGTGCTGCTCGGGGGCGTACCGCACCTCCGCGTAGACGACGCCGTCCGACGCCAGGTCCTCGGCGCACTCGGCGGCGACCCGGACGAGGGCGTCGCGGGTCTGCATGACGGCGCAGGTGTGCGCGAACGTCTCCAGATACCGCTCCAGCGAGCCGGAGTCGGCCGCTTCCCGGAACCAGAGGCCGAGCTTGTCGGGCTCCGTCTCGGGCAGGCCCTCGTAGCCCGTCTCACGGGCGAGTTCGACGATCGTGCCCGGACGCAGGCCCCCGTCGAGATGGTCGTGGAGGAGCACCTTGGGGGCGCGGCGGATCTGGTCGGACGTAAGCGGTCGGTAGGTCTGGCTCGTCATCTTCGCAGCCTATCTCCTACGCGCGTAGAAGACGGGTTGCCGATACCCAACAGTGACCGTGCGTAGGGGCGACGTACACCTCACCTTCTGAGACTGTTCTGCTATGGGACAGCACGAGGTTCCCGGCCCCGGCGGGCGCGTGCCGGGCCGCGGCGCGCGGATGCGCGGGCGTCGTACGGAGTCACAGGCCCGGCTGGGGCGGGCGGTCTCCGCGCCGGCCTCGCCACGGGAGGTCGGCGGGGTGGTTCTCGTACTGCCGCCGGGCGAACTCGTATCCGCACGTGGGCCGTCCGCCGTCGCCTACGCGTCGATGCTGCCGCTGGCGCGGAGGCTGGCCCGCGCGGGCGCGCGCGAGGGCCTGCGGGTGCACATGGTCCGCTACCGCTCGCGCGGCTGGAACGGCGCCGACGCGCAGCTCTCGGCGGACGCCGGGTGGGCGGCGGAGGAGGTCGTACGGCGCTACGGCGACGTACCGGTCTGTCTGGCCGGGCACGGCATGGGCGGCCGGGCCGCGCTGCGGGCCGCCGGACACCCGGCCGTCAGCTCGGTGCTCGCGATGGCGCCCTGGCTGCCGGACGCGACGGCGGGCGACGAGCCTGAGCCGGTGACCCAACTCGCGGGCAGGCAGGTGCTGATCGTGCACGGCACCGACGACGAGCGCAGCGACCCCGAGCTGTCCTTCCGGCTGGCGGAGCGGGCCAGGAAGGCCAACCGGCACACCTGCCGCTTCGAGGTCCACTCGGACGGGCACGCGCTTCGCCAGCATCACGGTGAAGTCCTGGCGCTGGCGGCGGACTTCGTCGTGGGGGCGCTGCTCACGCGGACATACTCGCGGCCCGTCGCGGACGCGCTTGCCGCGCCGCCGCCGCTGGGGCTGCGGATGCCGCTCGCGGCGGGCTTCGGGCGGTCGCTGCGGCCGTAGTACCGGCGGCGCGGGGGCCCGAACTGGCGTCAGTCGGGGAGCAGATGGCCCCGGCGGGAGAGCAGGAAACGCTTGAAGGCCGCCACCGGCGGGGTGTCGGGGTGGCCGTCGAGCCAGGCGACGCCGACCTCGCGTACGGCGCGGGGCGCGGTGACGGTCAGCTCCACGACGCCGGGGCGCGCCACCGCCGGGGGCGGCAGCAGCGCGACGCCGAGGCCCGCCGCGACCAGTCCGCGCAGGGTCTCGGCCTCCTCGCCCTCGAAGGCGACGCGGGGGCGGAACCCGGCCGCCTCGCAGAGGTCGTCGGTGATACGGCGCAGCCCGTAACCCGGTTCGAGGGTCACGAACGTCTCGTCGGACGCCTCGGCGAGACGGATGCGTCTGCGGCCGGCCAGCCGGTGGTCGTCCGGGACGACGAGACGCAGCCGCTGCTCGTCCAGGCGGCGGGCCACCAGGTCGGGGGCCTCGGGGATCGGGGAGGTGAGGCAGAGGTCGAGCTCGCCCGCGCGGAGGCGTTCGATCATCGCCTCGCCGTAGTTCTGGACGAGCTGGAAGCGGACGCGGGGATGGTCCGCGCGGAAGGCGCGGATCAGCTCGGGGACGGTTTCGGAGCCCATGGTGTGCAGAAAGCCGAAGGCGACCTTGCCCGACGCGGGGTCGGCGTCGGCGCGTACGAATTCGGCCGCCCTTTCCACCTCGGCGAGCGCGCCTTCTACGGAGGTGAGGAAGGCGCGGCCGGCGGGGGTGAGTGAGACGGTACGGCCCTTGCGGGCGAACAGGGCGACTCCCAGGTCCTGTTCGAGCCTGACCATCGCGCGCGAGAGCGTGGACTGCGGGACGTTCATCTCGTGCGCGGCGCGGGTGACGTGCTCGTGGCGTGCGACGCCCGCGAACTGGGCGAGCCGGGGCGCGAGCAGCGCGGACCAGGACTCGGGGTCGAGTTCGGCGGTGGGCGGGGCGGCCGGGTTCGACGGGGTGATGTCTTGCGCGTAACTGCTTGATGACAGCCGGGGTCCGGACCTGCGTTGATGCGCCATGGGAACGATTATGGCGATTCCATGCATTGGACGCATCAGATCGGAGTCCGTACGTTCGTCGTATGCCCCACCTCAGTACAGAGGCGCCCGTCGCGACGGGCGCCCTCGCCTCCGAGTCCGTCACACCTTCGACCGCCGGTCCCCTGAGCCACGATCCCCTGACTCCCGGCCGCCCCGGCTACCGCCGGATGAGCTTCGGCCTCTTCGCCGCGGGGGTCGCGGCCTTCGCGCTGCTCTACTCCACGCAGGCGCTGCTGCCCGCCATCTCCGCCGACCTCGGGGTGAGCGCGGGCCGGGCCAGTTGGACGGTGTCGGCAGCCACGGGCGCGCTCGCCCTCTTCGTACTGCCGCTCAGCGCGCTGTCCGAACGCTTCGGCCGGCGCACCCTGATGACCGTGTCGCTGACGGTCGCGGTGGCCGTCGGACTGCTCGTGCCGTTCGCGCCGAGCCTGGAGTGGCTGATCGCGCTGCGCGCGGTCCAGGGCGCGGCGCTGGCCGGGCTGCCGGCGTCCGCGATGGCGTATCTCGCCGAGGAGGTACGGCCCAGGGCGCTGGTCGGCGCGATCGGGCTGTTCGTCGCGGGCAACAGCATCGGCGGCATGAGCGGCCGGATCGTGGCCGGCTGGATCAGCCAGATGTGGGGCTGGCGCGCCGCGCTCTTGGTGGTCGGGCTGATCGCCCTGGTGTGCGCGGCGGTCTTCCGCGTACTGCTCCCGAGGGCCCGCAACTTCACGCCGGCGACGCTGAACCCGCTCGAACTGGCGAGGACCGTCGGCCGTCATCTCGCCGATCCGCTGCTGCGCAGGCTGTACGCGATCGGCGCGCTGTTCATGACCGTGTTCGGCGCCGTCTACACGGCGATCGGATTCCGGCTCGTGGCGGAGCCGTTCAACCTCCCGCAGGGCGTGATCGGTTCGATCTTCCTGGTCTATCTCGTCGGTACGGTCTCGTCGGCCGCCGCCGGGAAGCTGGTGGGTCGGCTCGGCCGGCGCGGCGCCCTGTATCTGGCGGTCGGCACGACCGCGGCGGGTCTGCTGCTGTCGCTCGCCGACTCGCTCGGCGCCGTACTGCTCGGCCTGGTCCTGATCACGGCGGGCTTCTTCGCGGGCCACGCGGTCGCCTCGTCGGCCGTGAGCCGGGCGGCGAAGACGGGCCGCGCGCAGGCGTCGGCGCTCTACCAGAGCGCGTACTACGTGGGCAGCAGCGCGGGCGGCACGCTGGGCGCCGTGGCGTTCCACGCGGGCGGCTGGGGGGCGACGGTGGCGCTCGGGCTGCTCGCGGTGCTCGGTGTGGTCTCGGTGACGCTGTACGGGACGCACGCGGCCCGTCAGGAGCGGCGGGCCCTCGCGGTGGCGTCGGGGCGCTAGGGCGCGGGCGCCCGCGCCGGACCAGGCGGTTCTCGCCGTGGCGGGGCGATTGTCAGTGGGCTGCGGTAGCTTCCGGGGACTGGTTCCAAATGGGGCGACTGGGGTGACCCGATGAGTGATCTGGCAACGACAGAGGATCTTGACGCACGGCTGGAGAAGCACCGGAGCGAGCTGACCGGGTACTGCTACCGGATGCTGGGCTCCGCCTTCGAGGCCGAGGACGCCGTGCAGGACACGATGGTGCGCGCCTGGCGCAGCTTCGAGAAGTTCGAGGGCCGGTCGTCGCTGCGCTCATGGCTCTACCGCATCGCGACGAACGTGTGCCTGGACATGCTGAACGCGGGCAATCGACGGGCCAGGCCGATGGATCTTAACGAGGCGACCCCGGTGTCCCAGGCGAAGCTGAACTCACGTCCGGAGGTCACCTGGCTGGAGCCGGTCCCCGACGGCCGGGTGCTGCCCTCCGTGATCGACCCCGCCGAGACGGCGGTGGAGCGGGAGACGATCCGGCTCGCCTTCGTCGCCGCGCTCCAGCATCTGCCGCCGAAGCAGCGGGCCGTGCTGATCCTGCGCGAGGTGCTGGCGTGGAAGGCGAGCGAGGTCGCCGAGCTGCTGGAGACGACGGTCGCCTCGGTCAACAGCGCGCTCCAGCGGGCCCGCGCGACGATCGCCGAGTCGCAGCCTGCGTCGACCGACGCGTCGGACCCGCTGGACGAGGATCAGAAGGCGCTCCTGGAGCGCTATGTGGCCGCGTTCGAGGGCTACGACATGAAGGCGCTGACCGCGCTCCTCCATGAGGACGCGACGCTCTCCATGCCCCCGTACGACCTGTGGCTGCGCGGGCACGAGAACATCGTGGGCTGGATGCTCGGTGTCGGCGAGGTCTGCCGCGGTTCCAAGCTGGTGCCCACCGTCGCCAACGGCACGCCCGCCTTCGCGCACTACCACCCGAGCGCGGACGGCGACGGGTACACACCGTGGGCGCTCATGGTCATCGAGATCAGGGACGGCAAGGTCACGGGGATCAACTCGTTCCTGGACACCGAGCGTTGGTTCCCGCTGTTCGACCTGCCGTCACGGCTGGAGAAGGACCACAACCAGCGCCTGTGAGGGGGATCCGGACCCGTCTCCACCGGGCCGCCGCGTGGCTCGTCGGGCCGGAGGACGTCCGTCAGGCCGACGAGTTCCAGCAGCAGGAGCAGCTCGGGCCCCGCGCCCCGCAGCCTCATCCGGCAGCCGTGCCCGCAGGCGACCAGTTGCAGCCGGGCCAGGGCGTTCACGGTGGCCACGGTCGGCCTGCCGAGCGCGCCGACGTCGCAGACCGCGTCGGTGGCGTCGCTGTCCTTGAGCCGCGCGGCCAACTGGTCGCAGAGCCCCGGGACATCGGCCGCGGTGATCGGTCCGCGCAGGGCGAGGAGGATCGTGCTGGTGGCTTCCACACCCGTTGAGACCGGTGCGGGGGCCCGAACTCATCGCATCGGCCCGGACACGGCCCGTGCGGATGCCGTCCGCCGGACGCGCGGTCCCTCAGGCGATCCGGTCCAGCACGATCGGGGGCGCGGTGAACGCGGTTCCCGCCGGGGCGATGTCGTACGCCGCCGTCAGCGCTTCGAGCGCGTAGTCGAACTTTTCCGCGGTGTCGGTGTGCAGCGTGAGCAGCGGCTGCCCCGCCGTCACCGGGTCGCCCGGCTTGGCGTGCAGCTCCACGCCCGCTCCCGCCTGGACCGCGTCCTCCTTGCGGGCCCGGCCCGCGCCCAGGCGCCAGGCGGCGACGCCGACGTCGTACGCGTCAAGCCGGGTCAGCACACCGGAGGACGGCGCGGTGACCACCTGGTGCTCGCGCGCCACCGGGAGGGACGCGTCCGGGTCACCGCCCTGCGCCGCGATCATCCGGCGCCAGACGTCCATGGCCGAGCCGTCGGCCAGCGCCTTGGCCGGGTCGGTGTCAGGCAGCCCGGCGGCGTCGAGCATCTCGCGCGCCAGGGCCAGCGTCAGCTCGACCACATCGGCCGGGCCGCCGCCCGCGAGGACCTCCACCGACTCGCGTACCTCCAGGGCGTTGCCCGCGGTCAGCCCGAGCGGGGTCGCCATGTCGGTGAGCAGCGCCACGGTCCGTACGCCGTGGTCGGTGCCGAGGCCGACCATCGTCGCGGCCAGCTCGCGCGCGTCCTCGACCGTCTTCATGAAGGCGCCGGAGCCGACCTTGACGTCCAGGACGAGTGAGCCGGTGCCCTCGGCGATCTTCTTCGACATGATCGAGGAGGCGATGAGCGGGATCGCCTCGACGGTGCCGGTGACATCGCGCAGCGCGTACAGCTTCTTGTCGGCGGGGGCCAGCCCGTCACCGGCGGCGCAGATCACGGCGCCGACCGAGTCCAGCACCTTGAGCATCTCCGCGTTGGAGACGCCGGCGCGCCAGCCGGGGATGGACTCCAGCTTGTCGAGGGTGCCGCCGGTGTGGCCGAGGCCGCGTCCGCTGAGCTGCGGAACGGCCGCGCCGCAGGCGGCCACCAGCGGGGCGAGCGGCAGGGTGATCTTGTCGCCGACGCCGCCCGTGGAGTGTTTGTCGGCGGTGGGGCGGGAGAGCGAGGAGAAGTCCATGCGCTCGCCTGAGGCGATCATGGCGGCGGTCCAGTGGGCGATCTCCGTGCGGTTCATGCCGTTCAGCAGGATCGCCATCGCGAGGGCCGACATCTGCTCGTCGGCGACAGCGCCGCGCGTGTAGGCGTCGATGACCCAGTCGATCTGCTCGGGGCTCAGCTCGCCGCGGTCCCGCTTGGTACGGATGACGGAGATGACGTCCATGGTTTTCCTCAGGCCGGGGGCGAGTGGGGGTTATCCGAGGTGCTGCCGGCCGAAGGCCTGGGGCAGCATCTCCGAGAGCGGGAGGATCCCGGCGGGGGTCTCCAGCAGCAGGCCGGGGCCGCCGGATTCGGAGAGCAGCTGACGGCACCGGCCGCACGGCACGAGCACATCGCCCGCGCCGTCCACGCAGGTGAAGTGCGTGAGCCGGCCGCCGCCCGTCGCGTGGAGCTGGGAGACCAGCCCGCACTCGGCGCAGAGCCCGACGCCGTAGGAGGCGTTCTCGACGTTGCAGCCGGTGACGGTCCTGCCGTCGTCCACGAGGGCGGCGGCGCCGACGGGATAGCCCGAATACGGCGCGTAGGCACGGGACATGGCGTCCCGGGCCGCCGCGCGCAGGGTCTCCCAGTCCATGCCCCCGCCTGCGTGGTCGTTCGTCATGTGCCTTGGCCTCTTCGATAGGTCATGCCGTTCGCCTTGGGCATCCGCAGCCGTTGCGCGGACAGGGCGAGGACGAGCAGTGTCGTGACATACGGTGCGGCGTCGACGAACTGGCTCGGCACCTGGT
The DNA here is from genome assembly GCF_042714995.1 of Streptomyces sp. NPDC058665. Taxonomy (NCBI): domain Bacteria; kingdom Bacillati; phylum Actinomycetota; class Actinomycetes; order Kitasatosporales; family Streptomycetaceae; genus Streptomyces; species Streptomyces sp. NPDC058665. Next base: position 104,912 of record NZ_JBHXRX010000025.1, on the reverse strand, counting down.
CCGTCAGGGCGTACCAGACGAACAGCAGCGCCGAGACGGCCGCCGAGATCACGGCCGAGACGTACCGGCGCTTGTAGAGCTGCCAGCCCACGACGAGCACCAGCAGGATCGCCAGCAGGAGCAGCATCGCGTGCACGTTCTCGGCGCCGCCGCGCAGCTTGAGGCTGTCGGTGAAACCGAACAGGCCGGCGCCCAGCGCCATGCCGCCCGGCATCCAGTTGCCGAAGATCATCGCGGCGAGACCGATGTAGCCGCGCCCGCCGGTCTGGTTCTCCTGGTAGATGCCGGTCGCGACGATCGCCAGGAACGCGCCGCCGAGGCCCGCGAGGCCGCCGGAGACGGTGACGGCTATGTACTTGTACTTGTAGACGTTCACGCCGAGCGTCTCGGCGGCTATCGGGTTCTCGCCGCAGGAGCGCAGCCGCAGCCCGAAGGACGTACGCCACAGGATCCACCAGGTGCCGGGGATCAGCAGCAGGGCGACGATCGTCAGCAGGGACAGGCCCGTCACCAGACCGCCGAGCACTCCGGCCAGGTCCGAGATCAGGAACCAGTGTTTCTGCTGGAGATCCACCAGCCCGTCGGAGAGTCCCGGAATGGTGATCTCGGTGATCGAGTCGATGCGTGGGGACTGCTTGGAGGAGCCGCCCGGCTCGTTGGCGAAGGTGAAGTTGGAGAGGTAGCGGGTCGCGCCGACGGCGAGGATGTTGATCGCCACACCGGAGACGATGTGGTTCACGCCGAAGGTGACGGTGACGATCGCGTGCAGCAGACCGCCGAGCGCCCCGCCGAGGATGCCGAACAGCACACCGACCCAGGGGCCCCACTGGAAGCCGGCCCAGGCGCCGAACCAGGTGCCGAGGACCAGCATCCCTTCGAGGCCGATGTTGATGACGCCCGCGCGCTCGGCCCACAGGCCGCCGAGTCCGGCGAGGCCGATGGGTACGGCGAGTTCGAGCGCGCCGGCGACCTGTCCTACGGAGGTGATGTCCTCGGCGCCGCTGATGAGCCGGACCAGGGAGATCAGGGCAAGACCGCCGGCGATGATCAGCAGGATCACGGGCAGGGTGAGCTTGCGCCGCCCGCCGCCCTTCTTGGGAGCCGCGCTCGCCGCGGTCACCGTGCTGGTGCTGGTGCTCACAGGACAGCCCCCTTGTCGTTCTTGTCATCGGCACCGGAATCGGTATCGGAGCCCGTCCCGGACTCCGGCCCGGCACCCGGTCCCGGATCGGCCTCGGTCCGGATCGCGCCGCCCGCCGCCAGTTCCTCGCCGACCTTCTGCTGCTGGCGGCGGAGCCCGTACCTGCGGACCAGTTCGTAGCTGACCACGACCGAGATCACGATCAGGCCCTGCATGATCGTCGCGATCTCCTTCTCGTACCCGAACTGGTCGAGAGAGGCGGACGACTTGTCGAGGAACGCGATCAGCAGCGCGCTGAACGCGATCCCCAGCGGGTGGTTACGGCCCAGCAGCGCGATGGTGATGCCGGTGAAGCCGATACCGGTGGGGAAGTCGAGGCTGTACGTGTGGGTGTCGCCGAGCAGCGTCGGCATACCGACCAGACCGGCGATCCCGCCGGAGATCAGCATCGACGTGAGGACCATCTTCTTGGCGTCGACGCCGGACGCCTGCGCGGCGCTCTCGCTGGCGCCGGTGGCGCGCAGGTCGAAGCCGAAGCGGGTGCGGCCGAGGACGAACCAGTAGATGACTCCGCAGAGCGCGGCGACGAAGGTGAAGCCGTAGATCTCGCCGGCCTCGGCGCCCATGGACAGCCCGGGGAACCAGCCGGACTCCGGGATCTCGCCGGTGGTCAGGTTATTGGAGCCGGGCGGCTGCTCGCCGAAGTTCTTCGGCAGGATCAGCCAGGCGACGAGGCTGGTCGCGATCGAGTTGAGCATGATCGTCGAGACGACCTCGCTCACCCCGCGCGTGGTCTTGAGGATGCCCGCGATCCCGGACCAGAAGGCGCCGACGAGCATCGCCGTGACGACGATGAGGGCGATCTGGAGCGGTCCCGGCAGGCTCACGCTGGCGCCGACGAGCGCGGCCATCATCGCGGCGAGCCGGTACTGGCCGTCGACCCCGATGTTGAAGAGGTTCATCCGGAAGCCCACGGCGACGGCGAGCGCGGCGAGGTAGTACGTACCGGCCTGGTTGACGATCAGGACCTGTACGTCGACGTAGCTCGCCGACTCGAACATGATGCGGTACGGCTCCCACGGGTTGGTGCCCGAGACGAGCAGCACCACCGTGGTGAGGGCGATGGCGACGACCAGCGCGAGCACCGGGCCTGCCAGGCCCAGGATCAGCCGGTCCTTGTCGAACTTCTTCATCGGGCCTCGTCCTCCGGGGCTGCCTTCAGATGACCGCCGGCCGCGCCGGTCATGGCGGTGCCCAGCTCCTCCGGGGTGATGGTCGCGGGGTCCGCGTCGGCGACGAGCCTGCCGCGGTACATCACGCGCAGGGTGTCGGAGAGCCCGATCAGCTCGTCCAGGTCCGCGGAGATCAGCAGCACCGCGAGTCCGTCGCGGCGCGCGGCCTTGATCTGGTCCCAGATCTGGGCCTGCGCGCCGACGTCGACGCCTCGCGTCGGATGGGCGGCGATCAGCAGCTTCGGGCTGTGGCTCATCTCGCGGCCGACGATCAGCTTCTGCTGGTTGCCGCCGGACAGGGACGCGGCCGTGACGTCGATACCGGGGGTGCGGACGTCGTACTCGACCACGATGCGCCGGGTGTCGGTCCTGGCGGCCTTGGGGTCGAGGAGTCCGCGCCGGCTGTTGGGGCGCTCGGTGACATGGCCGAGGATGCGGTTCTCCCACAGGGGCGCCTCCAGCAGCAGCCCGTGCCGGTGCCGGTCCTCGGGGATGTAGCCGATGCCGCTCTCGCGGCGCTCGCGGGTCGGCGCGTGCGAGATGTCGGCCGTGCCGAGGGTGATCACACCGCCGTCGGGGTCGCGCAGGCCCATCAGCGTCTCGATCAGCTCGGTCTGCCCGTTGCCCTCGACGCCCGCGATGCCCAGGACCTCACCGCGGTGGATGGTGAAGCCGATCTCGGCGAGCACCTCGCGTACGACACCGTCGGAGTCGGTGGCGGTGAGCCGCAGGTCCGCGACGTCGAGCACCGGTATGCCGGTGACGGTCGACTCGCGGGTCTCGGGCGAGGGGAGTTCGGTGCCGACCATCAGCTCGGCGAGCTGCTTGGTGGTGGTGTTCGCGGGGTCGGCCGTGCCGACGGTCGTACCGCGCCGGATGACGGTGATGTCGTCGGCGACGGAGAGCACCTCGCCCAGCTTGTGCGAGATGAAGATGACGGTGAGGCCCTCGGCCTTGAGCTCACGCAGGTTGTCGAAGAGCGCGTCGACCTCCTGCGGGACGAGCACCGCGGTGGGCTCGTCCAGGATGAGTATGCGGGCGCCCCGGTAGAGGACCTTGAGGATCTCCACGCGCTGGCGGTCGGCGACGCCGAGTTCCTCGACGAGGGCGTCGGGACGGACGCCGAGACCGTACGCGCCGGAGATCTCGTCGATCTTGTCCCGCGCCCCCTGGCCGATGCCGTGCAGCTTCTCGGCCCCGAGTACGACGTTCTCCAGGACCGTGAGGTTGTCGGCCAGCATGAAGTGCTGGTGCACCATGCCGATGCCGCGCGCGATGGCGTCGGCCGGGCTGTTGAAGGTGACCTGCGTGCCGTCGACGGTGATGGTCCCCTCGTCCGGCTTCTGCATGCCGTAGAGGATCTTCATCAGGGTCGACTTGCCGGCACCGTTCTCACCGACGAGGGCGTGCACGGTGCCCTTGTCGACGGCGATGCCGATGTCGTGGTTGGCGACGACGCCGGGAAACCGCTTGGTGATGCCGTGCAGTTCTACGGCGGGGGGACTGCTGGACGCGTTGATGACGCACTCTCCTTGGCCGGAAAGGAGCTGGGGCTGGGCGGAGGGCAGGGCGGGGGTGAAGCTATCGCGCCGGAGGGGCGTCTACACGCGTAGCGCTGCCGAATCGTGAGGGTAGATCTTGCGGAGGAACCACACCCGCTGTCGTGACCGGGGCCCGGAGCGGCGGCAGCTGCCGCCGTCGCTCCGGGCCCCGTGCACCACACTGGTTACGGAGCGGTCTTGACGGTGATCGTGCCGTCGATGATCTCCTGCTTGGCCTTGTCCACGGCGGCGGTCACCTCGGTCAGCTTGACGTAGGCCGGGTTGGTGTCGGTGAGGCCGACGCCGTCCTTGTCCAGGCCGTAGCGGATCTCACCGTTCTCCGGCTTGCCGTCCGCGACCGACTTGATCAGGTTGTAGACCGCGTCGGAGACGTCCTTGGTGGCGGAGGTCAGGATGCTGTCCTTGTACTGGGCGAGACCGGCCTGCTGGTACTGGTCGGAGTCGACGCCGATGCTCCACTTGCCCGCGGCCGAGACCGCCTCGATCGAGCCGGAGCCGGCCAGACCGGCCGCCGCGTAGATCACGTCGGCCTTCTTGTCGAGCTGGCCCTGGGCCGCGGCCTTGCCGAGGTCGGGCTTGGAGAAGCCGTCGAAGTTCGGCGGCTGGGTCAGGTACTGCGAGAGCACCTTCACCGAGGGGTCGGTGTCCTTGACGCCCTGCGCGTAGCCCGCCTCGAACTTCTTTATCAGCGGGGTCTCGACGCCGCCGATGAAGCCGACCGTCTTGGACTTGGTGGCCTTGGCCGCCGCGACACCGGCGAGGTAGGAGCCCTGCTCCTCGTTGAAGACCATGTTGGCGATGTTGTCGCCGGTCACCGACGAGTCGTCGATTATGCCGAAGGTCGTCTTCGGGAACTTCGGGGCGACCTTCTTGATGGCCGGCGCGTACGCGAAACCAACACCGATGACCGGGTTGTTGCCGGAACGGGCCAGCTCGGTCAGACGCTGGATCTTGTCCGCGTCGGCCTCGCCGTCGGAGGGCTCGGCGTCGTTGCCCTTGACCTTTAGCTCCTTCTCGGCCTTCGCCAGACCCGCGTAGGCGGCGTCGTTGAAGGACTGGTCACCCCGGCCACCGATGTCGTACGCGATGGCGACGCTTTTCTCCTTCGAGTCGGACGCGGCGTCCGACGAGGAGGTGTTGCCACACGCGGTGGCGGTGAGCGCGAGCGCCGCGGACGCGACGCCCACGGTTGCGATCCTGGTGATCCGGCGCAAGGGAGGCTCCTTCAAAGCGACCTAAGCGCCTCTTCACGGCGCTGGTTTCGCCGCGATCGTAACGCGCGTAGATGTCAGATAAAGCCCCGTACGGAAGCCGTTATCGGATCGTCGCGAACAGGAGGTGGGACGTCCGATTACGGGGAGAGGCACCCCCGGTTACGAACGGTCGCCGTCGATCAGCGCGGCGGCGGTGAAAAGCTCCACGCCGACCTGAATCGCCCTTTCGTCCGCGTCGAAATCCCCCCGGTGCAGATCGCGCCGGGCGGTGTCGCCCGGTGTCCGTACGCCGAGGCGTGCCATCGCGCCGGGGACCTGCTCCAGATACCAGGAGAAGTCCTCGCCGCCGAGGCTCTGCTCGGTGTCCTCGATCGACTGCGCGCCGCGGCGCGCGGTCTGGGCGTCGCGCAGCAGCTCCGCCATCACCAGGTCGTTGACGACAGGCGGCACCCCGCGCACATAGTTGATCTGCGACTTGGCGTGGTAGAGCGCGGAGATCTCGTCGATCGCGGCGTGCACCAGGTCCGGCGCCTCGCGCCAGGACTTCAGGTCCAGGCAGCGGACGGTGCCGGAGAGCTCGGCGTGCTGCGGGATGACGTTGCAGGCGTGGCCCGCGGCGATACGGCCCCAGGTGAGGGCGAGCCCGGAGCGGGCGTCGACGCGGCGGGCCAGCAGCGCGGGCACCTCGGTCGCGACCTTCGCGGCGGCGGTGACCAGGTCGGTGGTCAGATGCGGGCGGGCGGTGTGGCCGCCTGGGCCGTCGAGGGCGACCTCAAGCCGGTCGCAGGCGGAGGTGATCGGGCCGGTGCGCAGGCCGATGGTGCCGACGTCCACGCGCGGGTCGCAGTGCACCGCGATGATCCTGCCGACGCCCTCCAGGACGCCGGACTCGATCGCGTCGAGCGCGCCGCCGGGCAGGACCTCCTCGGCGGGCTGGAAGATCAGCCGCACCGGCTGGGGCAGCAGGCCCTCGCGGTCGAGTTCGGCCAGGACCAGACCGGCGCCGAGGACGGCGGTGGTGTGGACGTCGTGGCCGCAGGCGTGCGCGCGGTCGGGCACGGTGGAGCGGTAGGCCACGCCCGCCTTGGTGTCCGGGATGGGCAGGGCATCAATGTCCGCGCGCAGGGCGAGCATGGGGCGTACGCCCGTGGCGCCTTCGCGGGTGCCGATGTCACAGAAGAGTCCGGTGCCGGTGGTCAGTACCCGCGGCGTGAGGCCGGCCCGCTCCAGGCGGTGCTTCAGCGCGGCGGTGGTACGGAACTCCTGGTTGCCGAGCTCCGGGTGCATGTGCATGTCGCGGCGGAAGGCGATCAGCTCGGTACGCAGGTTTTCGGACAGCGTGCCGGGCAGCGCGACGGCGCTGGGCTCACCGGAAAGGTCGGCCTGGGACTCACGGGACATCAACTGGTTCACCTGTTGAAGGGTAGGCCCCTTCGGGGGGCAACTGCCCGACGATCAACAAAACTTCAGCCCGAAAGGCGTAAGAAAAACGGGCGGCGGGCGAATAGCCGCCTGTCCCGATGGGTAAGCTCGCGCCTCCGTCGCGGAGTGACGACAGAAAGTGACGACCGTCGATTACCGGACGGCGGGATTCCGGGGTGCGCGCTCGGGGCCTTGGCTGCGGCTCGGCCAGGGGCCTTGGCTGCGGCTGCCCGCCACCTCACGCGGAGGCGGGCAGCCTCGGCAGCCTGTGTACGTCCCTCGCCGTGCCCGTGACGCCGGACAGGAAGCCGTGCGCACGCGGCGACGCGTTGTCCTTCAGCCACTCCGGTGCGATGTCCCACACGGCCACCCGCACGCCCGTACCGGCGAGCGCGAGCGGCAGCGTGTGCACGACCGTCGAAGGGAAGCTCAGCACGGTCGACCCGATCGGGCCGCGCCGTGCGATCAGCTCCAGCGGCAGATCGGGCCTGACGATCTCCAGACCCGTCTCCGTGGCGAGGCGGTGCAGCTTCTCCACGCTCTCCCTGCGGTGCGCGAAGTACCGCGTCGCGCCGTGCGTGCGGGCGAGCGAGCCGACCGCCGTCACGTACTGCTCCAGGTCGACCACGCCCGTCTCGACGAGCGAGGTGCCGACCATGTCGGCGCCCTTCGCGATCCGCGGCGGCCCGAAGGTCGCCTTGGTCCACTCGAAGGTGTTGGCCGTCACCGTGATGCCCGGCGGTGCCTCCACGGGCATCGAGGTGAACACCTCGACGTTGCGGGTGCGCGACGGCGTGAGCCGGCGCCGCGCCACGGCGGAGACCGGCGCGAGCGCCAGCTCGCGCGGCCCGCGCCTGCCGCCCCGCCGGTGCCAGCGCACCAGCGGTTCACCGTGGACGAGCTGCGCGATGAACTCCATCGTCGCCGTCCCGTCGTCCACGACGGTCAGCTCCTTGCTGCTGACGAGGGTCAGCATGAGCTGTACGTATCGGGAGAAAGGGTCCCCGATGACGATGCGCTCCGCCTTGCGCAGCAGCGGAGCCAGCTCCCGTATCGTCCGCAGCGGCGCGCTCGCGCCGCCGCGGGCCTCCTGCCAGCGCACCGTGAAGCCAGCGTCACGGGCCAGCTCGGCCATCCGCCTGAGCTGGCCGCGCGACATGGGGTCGGTGGGCGACAGAACGATCACGGTGAGTTCCGCACCGGTCGCGCTCGCGCGCGCCCACTCCAGCACGTTCAGGAGCTGGACCGGGCTCTCCACGAATGCGATGGCGCGAGGCGACGGGGCGCGCCCGGAGGGACGGCTCATGGCCCTCAGACCGCCACGGGCTTCGCGCCGTCCGCGGACTCGGCGATGACGCCGGCGACCCGGCGGAGCTTCTTCATCGGGCCGAGTTCCGACTCGTAGACCTTCTTGACACCGTCACCGAGGGACGCCTCGATGGTGCGGATGTCGCGGACGAGGCGGGTGAGGCCCTGCGGCTCCACGGACGCGGCCTGGTCGGAGCCCCACATGGCGCGGTCGAGGGTGATGTGACGCTCGACGAACGCGGCGCCGAGGGCGACGGCGGCGAGGGTCGTCTGGAGACCGGTCTCGTGGCCGCTGTAGCCGATCGGCACGTTCGGGAACTCGGACTGGAGGGTGTTGATGACCCGCAGGTTCAGCTCCTCGGCCTTGGCCGGGTACGTCGAAGTGGCGTGGCAGAGAAGGATGTTCTCGCTGCCGAGCACCTCGACCGCGTGCCGGATCTGCTTCGGCGTCGACATGCCCGTGGAGAGGATGACGGTGCGGCCGGTGGCGCGCAGGGCGCGCAGCAGCTCGTCGTCGGTGAGCGACGCGGAGGCGACCTTGTGGGCCGGCACGTCGAACTTCTCCAGGAAGGCGACGGCCTCGGTGTCCCACGGCGAGGCGAACCAGTCGATGCCGCGCTTCTTGCAGTGCGCGTCGATCGTCGCGTACTCGTCCTCGCCGAACTCGACGCGGTGCCGGTAGTCGATGTACGTCATCCGGCCCCAGGGGGTGTCCCGCTCGATGTCCCACTGATCGCGCGGGGTGCAGATCTCCGGGGTGCGCTTCTGGAACTTGACGGCGTCACAGCCGGCCTCGGCGGCGACGTCGATCAGCGCGAGCGCGTTGTCGATGTCACCGTTGTGGTTGATGCCGATCTCACCGGTCACGTAGACGGGGCGGCCGGGACCCGCGGTACGGGTTCCGAGGGTACGCAGGCGGGAGTTGGTGCTCAGCAGGCTCATCAGAGGGTCCTTAACTGGTCGAGATGTCGGCGGAGGTGCCATGGGGGGCGGTGGGGGTGTTGACGTCCAGACCGGGTCCGAGGAGCCAGGTGGCGATCTCACGGATCGCGCCGGCGCCGCCGGGGGTCGTGGTGACGGCACGCGCCGCCGCGCGTACGGCGTCGTGTGCGCTCGCGACGGCCACCGGCCAGCCGGCGAGCGCGAAGCACGGAAGGTCGTTGACGTCGTTGCCGACGTACAGCACCCGCTCGGGTGTGACTCCGTGCTCGTCGCACCACTGCTTCAGTGCGAGGTCCTTGCGGTCGATGCCGTGGAGCACCGGCACGCGCAGCTTGCGGGCGCGTGCGGCGACGACCGGGTTCTGCTCGGTGGAGAGGATGAGCAGTTCCAGGCCGGCGCGGCGGAGGGCGGCGATGCCGAGGCCGTCACCGCGGTGTACGGCGACGGTCTCGCGGCCCTCCGAATCGACGAGCACCCGGTCGTCCGTCTGGGTGCCGTCGAAGTCCAGGACGACCGCGTCGATGTCGGCGCGGCCGGGGAGCACGGGGGTGTCCAGGAGCGGCGAGAGGGCGCGGGCGCGCTCCAGGTCGTGCGGGTCGTCGATCTCCAGCACCCGCTCGGGGTCGGTGCTCACCAGCTCGGTGCGCCCGAAGAAGCGGTGGCCGGCCTCGCGGAAACCCTCGGCGCGCATCGCGTAGGCGGCGCCCGTCTCCAGGTACTCCTGGGGGCGGTCCTGCCTGCGGGGACGGTTCGACTTGTCGTGGTTGACGCCGAAGCCGTCGCTCTCGGAGCGCCAGATGAAGCCGTGGGTCGGGGCGACGGTCAGCGCGCTGTCCGCGCCCTTCTCCGTCACGGCGGACACGACGCCGTCGAGGTCGCCCGGGGTGATGAAGGGGCTGGTGCACTGCACGAGCAGGACCACATCGGCCTGGTGCGCGGCGCCGCGCATCGCGCCGTACGCGTCCATGGCGTGCAGGACGGCGGCCTCGCTGGTGGCGGTGTCGCCCGCGATGGCGGCGGGCCGCAGCACGACCTCGGCCCCGGCGGCACGGGCTGCGTCGGCGATGGCCGCGTCGTCCGTGGAGACGACGACGTCGGTCACCAGCCGGGCGGCGCGGCAGGCGCGCACGGCCCGTACGACGAGTGGTACGCCGCCGACCTGGGCGAGGTTCTTGGCGGGGACGCCCTTGGATCCACCGCGGGCGGGGATCACGGCGAGGACGGACATGGACGGTTCTCCTTGGTTCACTGCGTCCTGCTGGTTCTCCGCGTCGGTCCGGCCCGACGGGCGCTCCCCCGACGCGGCGTTCGGGGTCTCGGTGGTCCAGCCGGACCAGCCGTAACCGGCGAGTACGTCGGCCGGCAGAGGGCTGCGGCGTACGCGGGGCACGGGGACGCCGCGGGGGCCCGGCCGGTCCGCGCTCACAGCTCGCCCATCCGGCGGATCACCGGGGCCACGCGCTGGACCCCGTGGCGGTAGGCACCGCGGGCGGCGGCGCGCACGGTGTCGCGGACGACGCGGCGCACGCCGGTGGCACCGGCCGCCGCCGTACGGTTGGACGCCGACAGCGGGTTGCCGTCGGGCGCCAGGTGGTAGCGGGCGAGGAGGCCTGGCAGATAGCCGGGCGCGGTGGTCGCCGTGTAGTACGGGGTGATCGGCGGCAGATCGCTGTCGGCGAGCAGCTTCGCGACGCGCTCACGGGCCAGGTCGAAGGCGGAAGCGTACGAACCGTCGGCGGCGACGCCCTGCCGGTCCGCCCAGACGGGGTCGGCCTTGGGCCGCTGCCCGCCGTCGAGCTGGTCCCAGGATGCGAGGCAGCCGGAGCCGATGAAGTGGTGGTTGCCGAGCGGTTCGCGGATGCCGAGGTCGGTGAGGATCGCGGTGGGGATCCGGCGGTGCAGGGACTCCAGCGCCGCCGTGGAGGAGACGGTGACCAGCAGGTCGGTGCCGTCCAGGACCTCGCCCATGTTCCCGTACACCAGGCGGAAGTTGGGCGGCAGACCGCCGGGCAGCTTCTCGGCGAGGCGCTGGTACGGGTACTCCTCGACGTGCGTGGTCTGCTCCCCCACGCGGCTGCGCAGTTTGAGCAGGACCTCACGGCGGGGGTGGAGTCTCGCGTGCTCGACCAGGCGCCGCAGCAGATACATGCGGTCGGACCGGGTCAGCGGGACGGACGGCTGGGCCGCGAAGACGACCGTGTCCCGGCCCTCTTCGGGGGTGTACCGGGCGCCGCCGAGGAAGGGCAGCGCGGCCTCGGTCACCGAGTCGGACCCGGCGCCCACGCCCTCGTAGACGGCGCGGAAACGCTGCGCGTCGTGGCGGGAGTTGGCGAGGACGATGTCCGCGCCGTGGCGCAGCAGGAGCCCGTCGGACAGCTTCTCGTAGACGACGCCCACGTAGCCGGTGACCAGCGCCGGCCGCTGGGGCAGGCCGAGGGCGGATATCCCGTGCAGCATCGCCTGTACGGCACCGCCGACGAGGGCGAGGACGACGACGTCGTACGACTCCGCGCGCAGCAGGTCCAGGAAGTCCGTGCCGGTCATCTCGCGCAGCGCGTCGGCCTCGGCCCCCACCTCCTCAAGCTGGCGGGCGGTGGGGGTCGCTCGTCCGCGCAGCAGGAACCCGCTGAGCTCGATGTCGCGGCCTTCGGGCGTGATGCGGCGCGCGGTCAGCGCGCCCCACTTCCACCGTGTGTCGGAGTCGGCGAGCACAGCGACCCGGACCGCGTTGCTGGTACGTGATGGCACGTGTTGGACGTTAGGAAGGCATTCCGTTTGGCGGCCCAACGGAACAGCAATAAAGGGTTAACAGAGGGTCGACAGCGAGCGAAATGGCCCAGGAACGGCGCAGGTTAACCATCCCGCCATGCTTCGTTCACCCGGCGTACCCGCGGATGTCGGAACGAAAGACGAGCCGCCGCCTACCGTCACCCGGGTGGTCAAGCTCTCTGTCGTCGTGCCGTTCTACAACGTGCAGACATACGTCCCAGAAACCCTTCGAAGCCTCTCGGCGAACAAACGGGAAGATTTCGAGTTCCTCCTCGTCGACGACTGCTCGACCGACGGGACCCCTGAACTTCTGCGGCGGGCGGAGCGAGATCTCCCCGGCGCCGTCCTGCTGAGACACGAGAAGAACGGCGGACTGGCCACCGCGCGCAACACCGGTCTCGAAGCGGCGCGCGGGGAGTACATCACCTACCTCGACGGCGACGACTGGGTGGCGCCGGGCTACTTCGAGCGACTGCTGGCCGCCATCGAGGGCTTGGGCTGCGACTTCGTGCGCACCGACCATGTCCAGTTCACCGGCCGGGTCCGCACCGTGCACCGGGTGCCGGTCGGCCCCCGCGGCGAGGTCCTGAAGCCGCGCGAGACGATCCTGCCCGCCGACAAGACGACATCCGTGGACTACGCGTACGCCTGGGCCGGCGTGTACCACCGCCGCCTCGCCGACCGGGGGCTGCTGCACTTCACCGACGGGCTGCGGACCGCCGAGGACCGGCCGTGGATCTGGCGGCTGCACCGGGAGGCCGATTCCTTCGCCGCCGTGGGGCTGCTGGGGCTCTTCTACCGGCGCGGCGTCGCCTCGTCGCTCACCCAGATCGGCGACGTACGGCAGCTGGACTTCATCCGCGCCTTCGACCAGGTCATCGAGGAGACGGCGGCCGACCCGGAGGGCGAGCGGTTCCTGCTGAAGGCCGTACGGACCTATCTGGCCATCATTTCCCACCACTTGGCGGCGAAGGACCGGTTCGAACCGGCCGTGGCACGGAAGTTGCGCACGATGAGCGCCGCCGCCATGAGACGGCTGCCGCAGGGCGTACTGAAAGAAGCGCTGAACTCGATGGACCTGGACCGCTCGACCCAGTTGCGCAGGCTGCGCAGGCGCCAGGGCGCGAACGGGAAGGCGGCGGCCTGATGACCGGTTCCCTCTCCGGCGCCTTCGGCTCCGGCTCCCGTACGACGCGGGTCTTCTACGCCTCCACCCTCTACGGCGCCGCCACGCTCACCGCCGCCACCGACGCCGGGCTCTTCCCGGCCGCCGACCGGACCGTCCTGGTCGTGAGCAACAACGCGGGTACGCCCGAACTGACCCCGGCCGTGCATGAGATGCCCGGTTTCGCGCGCCTGCGCCACCGCTTCGACGACATCCTGTCGTGGAACGAGACCATCGCGCCGTTCCACCCCGGCGGCTGGGTCCCCCGCGAGGACGACCTGCCGATCTGGGAGCGCCATCTGCGGCTCGCCTGGGGCCTTGGCGACGACACGGTGGAGCTGGTCCTCGAATCGATCCAGGTCAGCCCCGCGCTGACGCTCGCCGAGATCTTCACGGCCGCCCGGATCGAGGTGTACGCGGACGGGCTGATGAGCTACGGCCCCACCCGTAACCGGCTCGACCTCCAGGTCGGCGCGCGGATCCGCAGGCTGCTCCATCTCGATCTGGTGCCCGGCCTCAAACCGCTGCTGCTCACCGAGTTCGGCGTTCCCGCCGAGACGGTGCCGACGTCGGACTTCCTGCGGGTGCTGGACCAACTTGCGGACGCCGCACGGGACTTCGAGACCCCGGCCGTGGCCCCCGCGCTGCTGCTCGGGCAGTACCTCTCCACTCTGGGCATCATCACCGAGCGCGAGGAGGAGGAACTGCACCTGAGGATGGTGCGCGGCGTGGTCGAACTCGGCCACAAGAACGTGGTGTTCAAGCCCCACCCCACCGCGCCGGCGATCTGGTCCCGGCGGCTGGAGGAGGAGGCGACGAGGCTCGGCGCCGAACTGACCGTGCTGGACAGCCCGGTGCTCGCCGAGGTGCTGTACCAGCGGCTCAAGCCGGCGCTGGTCGTGGGCTGTTTCTCCACGGCGCTGTTCACGGCGTCGGCGTTCTACGGCCTCCCGGTGGCCCGCACGGGCACGGACATGCTGCTCGACCGGCTCTCGCCGTACCAGAACAGCAACCGGGTGCCAGTGACGCTCGTGGACGCCCTGGTCCCGCCGCTGGACGACGACGGTACGTACAGCCCGGAGCCGGAGCCCGCCGAGCTGGTCGCGGCCGTCGGCTTTGTGATGCAGCCGCAGATGCACCCCGAACTGCGCCCGGCGGCCGAGAAGTTCCTGGCCGGCCGACTGGACCCGCACACGCTGCGGTACTTCAAGCGGCGCCGGCTCACCACGCTCGGACTGCCGGGGGCGGTCGGCCCGCAGCTCGTACGGATCCCGCAGAACGCGGCTGCGCAGCGGGTGGTGCGCAGGGCGAGGCGGCTGCGCAGGGCGGTCCTGAGACTGCGCGCCTGACGGGCGTTCCGGGCGGCTTCTCCCATGCGTTCATCCGCTAACCGTTAATCTGCCATCCATTCGGACGATAGTGAATTTTTTGATCCATCTGGCGGTAATTGAAGGAAATTCGCTTTCCTCACCGCCGTAACGGCGTTGATAGCCACGTGGAACCACGTGAACTCTGGGATCGGAACAGCGTCCTCGCCGAGGCCTTCTGCGCCAGCGACGAACAGGTGAAGCAGGCCCAGGCCGTGCTGGACGAGGCACAGGCCGAGCGGAGCCGTACGCTCGCCGCGTTCGCCGTCACCGTCGGCAACGACGGAGCGGTCGCGGATCTGATGGGGCTGAACGAGCGCGAGGTACGGCTGGCGCGGCGCACGGTCGGCAAGACCAACGCGCGCAGCGTCGCCGAGGAGCTGCTCGACCGCTTCCCACAGGCCAGTACACAGCCGATCCCGCAGGCGCAGGTCGCCCCCGCGGCGGCGCCGGCCCCTCAGCCGGCGCCCCAGCCGCCACCGCCCGCGCAGCCCGTGGAGGAACCTTTCACCACGCAGACATCACAGGTCTCCCCGCCGGCCCAGCCACCTCAGGCGACCGAGACATCACACGCATATCACCAGCACCAGGCGCCCCTGGGCGGTCCCGCGGAGGTCCATCTGCCGCATCCGCGCACCGAGGCCTCGCCGCTCCACGAGATGCCTCACCACCAGGACGCCGACTCCTCCCTGTTCCATATGTCCGAGGCCGAGAGCAACCCGGTGGTCTGGTCGTCGAGCATGGACTCGGTGCTGCTCTGGAGCTGGCAGTCCGGGCTCGACCTCCAGACGGTGGCCGGTGAACTGGGGCTGGACGTACGGGCGTTGCTGCTGCGCGTACAGGCCCTGGCCGACAACGGCATGCTGACCCCGGCGTCCCCCCAGACCGTCGACGCGAACCGGTCGGGCCGGCACCGGAGACACTACGAGGAGGGCTACGCGTCGCTCTTCACCCCCACGGCCACGTTCCCCACGCAGGTCCACTACTGACGGCGGGACGACAGCGCGAAGGGGGCGGGCCGCTTTCGGCGGCCCGCCCCCTTCGCGTTGTCCACGTCCCCGGGGATCAGGCTCCCAGGATCGCCCGCAGGTCCGCCGCGTTCGACTGCGTCACCTTCCACAGCTCCTGCTGCCGGCCGTGCACATCGGCGACCGACGCGGCGTGGTCGCTCAGCAGCCCCAGCGCCCGCTCGGTCAGCACCGCGCCGAGGTTCTTGTCATGGACCGAGACTCCCCACTCCGGGCGGTCGATGTCGCTGAGGAAGTACGCCATCTTCGGGTGCGAGATCAGCGAGATGATCGGGGTGCCGCAGCCGAACGGGATCATCCCCGCGTGGCCGCGCATACCGATGACCAGCTTCGTACGGGCGTAGGTGTCCCTGATCGCGTCGTTGTCGAAGTCGTACATCGGGATGACCGGCAGCGACACGTCGTGCTCGCGCCGCAGGTCGAAGGCGATCTTCTCGTCGTCGAGCGAGTGCGCCACACACTGGACCTCGGCGTGCTTGTCCAGCGCCCGTACCGCCTTCGCCATCTCGGCGAGGAAGTGCGCGTAGTCGTGGCCGAAGCGCAGCCCCGCCCGGTCGTAGGCGGCGTTGATCATGACGGTGTTCTCGCGCTGCCCGGGGGCCGGGTCCGACCAGCCGTCGACCAGTTGCCGGGTGACCGTCGTCGGGCACGGCTGGAAGCGCACCTTGTCCTGGAGCGAGGCCGGCAGCAGCGCGCGGACCTTCTCGATCGAGCCGTGGTTGCGGAGCGCGAAGAAGGCGCTGCGCTCGACCAGTTGGCGCAGCGAGGAGTTGAAGCGCCCGGCGCGGTAGGACTGGCCGTCGAAGGCGTTGAAGCCGACCGCGTACACCACGATCGGTACGTCGATGCCGTTCAGGTTCTCGTCGGGGACGTTCCACTGCCAGGCGCTGTTGCCGTTGGGCGCCGTGTCCGGGATGAAGAGTCCGCCGCCGCCGATGACCAGACCGCGACGTGCGTTGACGCGCTCCAGCGCCGCCTTGTCGAAGAGCCGGTGGGCGTGGATCGAGTGCCAGCGGCGCGGGCCGGTCTCGGTGTCGGCGCCGCCGTTCGCACCGGTGCTGGTGCCGACCGCGAGCCGTACGGACTCCGGCAGCAGTTTGTCGCCCGCGTTGCCCTGCTGCGGCATGTAGAAGGCCACATGGGCGAGTTGGTCGTCGGGCATGCCCTCGCGGGGGGCCGGCAGATCATGGCCCTGAGTGCGCAGCCGCATCAGCCGGTTGGGCCGGTGCGTGGGGTCGACGGCCAGACCCCGCATGGCGTACGCGTGCGCCGCCGAGTCGTCGCCGTGGATCCAGGCGATCTGCGCGAGCCGCCCGAAGGAGGTGGCGGCGCGGACGGGCGAGCCCGCCGCGAGGTGCAGCTGGACCTTGGCCTCCTCGTAGCGGGAGACGCTCATCAGGGCGTGGCCAAGCACCTCGTGCGGCCAGGTGTCGTCGACCGGGATGTGCACGCTGCCGAGGATGTCGGCGGCTTCCTGGAACCCGCCGGCGTTGATGTGCGCGTGCGCGACCTTGCGGGCGCTCTCGACGTCACCGGTGCGCGCGACGTGCTCGGTGCCGTACTTGACGACGAGATCGTGGTGCATGGTGCCGGAGAGTCCCATGTACGCGGCGTAGAACTCCGCGTTCGTCAGCTCGGACTCCCGCCAGCGGTCCTCGGCCTGCGTGTAGCCGGACTCGCCGCCCTGCCACGGCTTGTGGCGCCCGGTGAAGTGCAGGATCGCGGTGTCGTCGGGGACGGGCTTGTCGCCGGAGAGCCGCCGCTTGACGAAGTTGTAGCGCGAGTCGAGATGGACGAAGTCGCCGTCGAGCACCGAGTTGAGGATGCCCTGGTCGTGCTTGTCGAGCTCGTAGTCGCCGCTGCGTCCGGTGGCGTCGATCCGCGCGCAGAACTCGTCGCTCAGATACTCGCGCTGGATGACCAGCAGTCCGCTGTTGAGCTTGTGCTGCCCGTAGAAGAACTGCGGAACGGCGGCGAGACCCTCGCGCAGCTGGAGCAGTTCGGACAGATCACCGAGGACCACCATGTCGGTGTCGAGGGTGATGATCGTGTCGTAGTCGCGGAGCCGGAAGACGTCGAGGATGAAGTACGCCTTGCGGACCAGGTAGTTGTCCTGGTCGCCCTTCTCGTAGCTGTCGTAGCGCGCGGCGTCGACACGGTGGAACCGGACCCGGGGGTGCAGTGCCCGGATCGAGGCGACCGACTGGGGCCGCAGATCGTCGTGGAGGACGATGAAGTCCTCGCACACACCGGGGTTGGAGAGCGCGAGGCTGCGCAGCAGCGCCAGGAAACCGGGCAGATAGTTCTCGTCGACGAAGGACGCGAACGCCAGACGTCGTTTGCCGGTCAGGGCGTTGGCGGACAGCGGCGCGGCAGCGGCCGATGCCGCCCCGGCCGGGGCATGGGGGGTGGCGGTCATCGCAGGGAGATCCTCGTGTCGGTCACGCTCTGGGCGCGTTCCATGACCCACGCCTTTTCGCTGGTGTACTCGTGCACGGACGTGATGGGCATGCGCATCGCTTCCTTGATGCGGTACGCGCCGCTCTCGTAGAAGTCGAAGCCGAACAGGTCCAGCTTCGGGCTGGCGTCCAGGAAGTCCAGCAGCCAGAGCATGTTGAAGCCGCTGGTCGGGATCGCGGGCCACTCGTCGTTGCCGACGCGGCCGATGTTCCGCAGCGGCCAGCGCAGGGACTCGTCGTTGACGTAGTCCTGCGCGCCGGGGACGAGCCGGTTGCGCAGCGAGTTCTTCCAGTCGCCGCTGAGGCCGCCGAAGATCAGCCGGGTGGTGACCTTCTTCTCCCAGTTGAAGCCGTGCTTGTGGATCGAGGCGTGGATGTCGGTGCGCCTGCCGGTGGCCGCCGCGTCGATCTTGTACGAGTTGAAGCGGACCACCAGGTCGTACGAGTCGATCTCGGCGCCGAGCGAACTGCGGCCGACGCTCTGCGAGTTGGCGATCAAGCAGATGGACTTGCCCGCGACCTGGTTGCGGAACTCGCCCAGGGTGAGCCACTGGACGTCGCCGAAGGTGGGGTCGGGGACCGGGCCGCGCTGCCGGTTGCGGCGCATCTCGCCGTAGAGCTCGGCCAGTTGGCGTACGTCGCCGTCGGTGGTGAGGGCGTCGGCACGGCTCAGGCGCAGGTCGAGGTACTGCCCGATGGAGACCTGAAGGTCCGTCACCGGGCTGCCCTCGCCGCGCATCGCGAGCAGCGCGCCGATCAGCCGCGCCTCGGCGCCGGCGAGGTCGCCCGCGTCGTGGAGCGCGACACCGTCGGCCCAGACGTCGGTGGCGGGGCCGTCCGCGTACACCGAGGCTCCCGGGCAGCCGCGTTCGAGCAGCCGCAGGATCTCGTCCTGCTGCTCGCCGGCGGTGTGCAGGCCGGCGATCCGGGGGGCGACACCGAAGCCGTCCTCCTCGGTCAGGTCGAGATAGCGCTGGTACGCGGCGATGGTCGCGGGCTCGTCGCCCATGGCCTCCAGCGTGCGGGCGCGCAGCCGCCAGCCGGCCCGCGAGTTCTTGCGCTGGGTCAGCACGGCGTCGCTGATGAGCAGCGCGAGCTTCAGCTCGTCGTCGTACCCGGTCTCCAGCGACTTGTTGCCGACGGCCAGCAGCGCGTCCAGCAGCTCACCGCTGAGCGAGCCGGTCGGCCCGGCGACGACTTTCTTGGCCGCCCGCCGGATCAGCGGCGTACCGGCGGGTGCGGCCTGGGCGCTCTCGCCGGAACCGGTGGCGTGGGCCGCGAGCACGAGGCGCAGCTTCTCGGCGAGCTCACCGCGCTTGCGGTCGAGGCTGCCGACCATCTTCCCGCTGTGCGCGGCGCAGGCCCGCAGGCACACGTCCAGCTCCGTCGATGTGATCCGGTCCCCCCGCCCCGGGGCCGGCCCGGCCCCGTCGGGCGGCCCGGCCGGGCTGTCCCCGTCGCGCGGCCTGAGCCATCGGTTGCGGACCTTCGTCATGGTGCTCCCAGCGTCTGTCTGCCCGCCGTCAGGTTGCGGGTCGGCGACAGGCTAGGAAACCCGCGCGACGGGAAGGTGAACTGACTGCGAAGCCAGGAGGAACGAGTGGAGCCCGATCAATGGTCGCGCGGGCGTCAGGTCGTGACGACGATCTTCCCGGTGTGGAGCCCCTTCTCAAGGTGGCGGTGCGCCTCGACGACGTCGTCAAGGGCGAACACCTTGTCGATGGCGGGGCGCAGTGCGCCAAGGCGTACACCCGCGTTCAGGAAGGCCGCCATGCGTTTCACCACGACGGGGTCGAGGGTGTGCTCGAAGCTCCGGTAGCTGAAGATCGTGAGGGGCGGGCCGCTCGGGAAGGGGGTGGGCCGGGGGTCCAGGAAGCCCGCGGCGACCAGTGTCCCGCCGGGGCGGGCCGCCTTCAGGAGATCCTGCTGGCCGGGGCCCATGACAAGGTCGAGGACGATGTCGGCGCCGGCCCCGCCGGTGTGGCGGTGGACGGCCTCGGCGACGTCCATCTTGTCGGTGGCGACGACCGCCGC
This sequence comes from Streptomyces sp. NPDC058665, assembly GCF_042714995.1. Classification (NCBI taxonomy): domain Bacteria; kingdom Bacillati; phylum Actinomycetota; class Actinomycetes; order Kitasatosporales; family Streptomycetaceae; genus Streptomyces; species Streptomyces sp. NPDC058665. The sequence goes on along the minus strand of NZ_JBHXRX010000025.1, from coordinate 85,269 downwards.
GGCGCCGGCGGCGAGCAGGTCGTCCGTCTTGGCGCTGTGCCGGGTGACGGCGATGGGCACGGCGCCGATCTGATGGGCGATCCGCATCGCCGCCCGGCCGACGCCGCCGGACGCGGCACTGATGAGGACGTGGTCGCCGGGTCGCATTCCCGCCTTCTCCACGAGCGCGCCGTAGGCGGTGGAGTACGCGACCCAGACCGCCGCCGCCTCCGTGATCCCGAGCCCGGCCGGCCGGGCGACGACCTGGCTCGCGGGGAGGGTGGTGTACTCGGCGTAGCTGCCCCTGACGCTCGCGTCCGGAACGGCCGTGAGGATGACCGGATCGCCGATCTTCAGCCCGGTGGCCCCGGGGCCCAGCGCGTCGATGACACCGGTTCCCTCGACGCCGAGGCGAGCGTGGGGCAGGGGTACGGGCGCGGGCGAGTTACCGGAACGCATCATCCGGTCGAGCGGGTTGACGGCGAACGCTTCGATCCTGACCCGTACCTCGCCGACGGTGGGCTCCACAACCGGCCCCTCGGCGATGTGCATGACATCCGGCCCGCCGAACTCGTCGTATACGACGACTCGTGGCATGGTGACTCCTCCGTGTCCGGTGCTGGTTCTCTTGCTCGCGGAAGACGTTACGGAGCGGCGGGTTACCTTTTGGTACCTTCGATTCCCATGCAGAACGTGGCTGGATCAGGCTTCCTCGCCGACTGCCCCACGCGCCTGGCGGTCGAGATCATCTCCGACAAATGGGCCGTGCTCGTGCTCTTCGGGCTCAGCCACCAGCCCCGCAGGCACGGTGAGCTCGCCGACCTCATCGGCGGCATCTCGCGCAAGGTCCTCACCCAGACACTGCGTCGGCTCCAGCAGTACGGTCTGGTCGAACGCCACACGGAACCGCCACGCCGGGTCGAGTACCACCTCACCGACCTCGGCCGAACCCTCGTGGAACCCATCGAGGTCCTGACGACCTGGGCGAGGGACCACGGCGGGGCCATCGCGGACTTCCAGGAGGCGGCGGAGGCGGGGCCGGGCGGGGGCAGGGAATAAACCCTGGCCCGGGGGCAGTTGGAGTTACATGAGATTCATCGATGTGCCGACCAGGGACGGGACCGTACTGCGCGGGATTCACCATCCTGCCGCCGAATCCGGTCCGGTGGTGCTCGTCATGACGCCGTACGGGGCCGATCGGTATCACCGGGACGGGCGGTTCTTCGCCGGGCGGGGCTTTCACTTCGTCAGCCTCGACTCGCGTGGGCGCGGCGACTCCGACGGGGTCTTCAAGCCCTTCGCCGACGACGGGGCCGACGGTCATGACGCCGTGGCCTGGCTCGCCGGCCGGCCGTGGAGCACGGGCGACGTCGTCACCTACGGCGGGTCGTACAGCGGATTCGCGCAGTGGGCCGTCGCCTCCACCCGGCCGCCCGCCCTGCGTGCCGTCGCGCCCGTGGCGTCGGTGTATCCGGGGGTCGACTTCCCCATGGCCGGTGGCGTCCCGACCGCGTACGCCGTGCAGTGGCTCGCCTTCAACCGGGGGCGGCGGATGAACACCGGGCCGTGGAGCGACGACCGGTACTGGCGGGACATCCACCGCGATCACGGCGACCGCCCCTTCCGGGATCTGGACGTCGCGTCCGTCGGAGAACGGCTGCCCGCGTTCCAGGAGTGGCTCGACCACCCCACGTACGACGCGTACTGGGCGTCGTACGTCCCGTACGAGCCCGTCGGCGTACCCGTGCTGGCGATCACCGGCCAGTACGACGACGACCAACTCGGCGCGCTGACCTACGAGGAGCGGCACCCTGCCACCCACCTCGTCATGGGCCCGTGGGACCACGCCGGTACGCGGTCGGCGGCCCGTTCCTTCGGCGGGCTGACCTTCGCCGAGGACAGCGAGATCGATCTGCGCGCCCTGCACGCCGACTGGTACGACTGGGTCCTCGGCCGGGGCCCGTCCCCCGCCTTCCTCGCCGACCGGGTCGCGTACTTCCACATCGGCGAGGGATGGCGGCACGCCCCCTCACTCCCCCAGGGCCCGTCGACCCCGCTGCGCCTCCCGGAGACCACACTGACCCTGGACCCCACGCTGGTCGGCGACGAACCGGACGGTTTCCGCGAGAAGTTGGACGAGGACGCGTATCTGGTCATCGCCCCGGCGCACGACGTCTCGGGCCGCCCCCGCGCCGCCCTCACGCTCACCTCGGACCTGCCGGACTTCGACCTGCTGGTGGGCCTCTACCTGCTACGGGACGACGCGACGCTCCTCGGCGAGACGGTGTTCCGCGCCAGCCACCGCGACCTGTCCCGCCCCGTCGAGCTGACCTTCCCGTTCATCTCCCGCACGACGGACCCGGGCGACCGCTTCGCGCTCCGCGTCCGGGCCCCGCACAGGCGCTACGCCACCAACCACGAAGCCCACGGAAAGGTCCAACTGGGGCCGGAGTCGTACGTCACGATCCCGGGACCGCCGACGACCTGACGTTCCCGCTCAGGCAAGTGTTCCCGTCTTGACGCTCGTCACTTCTTCGTCTCCTCGCGCTGATTCCGGGAACGCGCGGCGAACGTCAAGCCGGCTGCGGCTACTCCGAAGACCCCCGTCGCCGGATTCACGTATCCGGGCACGACGGCTTGGTATGTCTGCCCGCTCGTGATGCGACACTCGAAACGCAAGGGAACAAATTGAAACCCCTGCCCCTCGACGAGCTCGGCACGCTCCGGCCCCAGCTTCTCTTCACATTCCTGCGTTTGCCGGCTTTCATCCAGCACCAGGAAGTGGAGCACACCCCAGGTGTACATTCCGGCCACGCAAGCCCAAGCCAAGGCGGCGACGCCCTTGACGACGGTGTGCGTGGTCCGCCTGTCGCCGGTGCGGAACAGCAACACCACCCCGAGGACGGCAAGCCCTGGCGTCACAACGACGCCGATCAGGCTCAGCAGGAGCACAAGGCCGATGTAGACGTCGTTCGAAGCGTCGATCACGCGACGGAGCCTGTCAGATCTGGCATGTCCCGGTGGAGCTGTTCCTGAAGGTCCTCCCGCCAGGAAAGGTGCGGCGATGGCTACGTCCGCAGCCGAGTCGACCGGGTCGACGTGTCGCATCTCCCGGTACGCACTGGTCCGGATGAGAGCCCTTCGCGTTCTGTTGGTGACCGATAGGGGAGTACGAGGTGCGTTGAACGAGTTCTGTCCCCACAACGGGATCAGACGGTGAGGACGAGCTTGCCCTGGAGGTGGCCGCCGTCGAGCAGCCTGTGCGCGTCGGCGACTCGCTCGAACGGGAACGTCTCCTGCACGTGGCCCGGAGTCTGCCCCGTTCGACGAGTTCGACCAGACCTCACAGAGCGACCGGATCGGGGTCGACCGCGATGCCGCTGAAGCGCATGCCGGCCGCCTCGTACGTGGCGGCGAGCTCCGAATTCTCCTCCGCGACCGCCGTCACCAAGTGCCCGACCGGGCAGAGCACTTCGAGCGACCGCTCGACGGTGTCGCCGCCGATCGTGTCGAGCACGACGTCGATGTCGCGGACCGCCTCGGTGAAGTCGACCGCCGTGTAGTCGATCACCTCGTCCGCGCCGAACTCCTCGACAAACCTCCGCTTGCTCCCACCGGCCGTCGTGATCACGTACGCGCCCAGCGCTTTCGCGATCTGGATCGCGACATGGCCGACGCCGCCCCCACCCCCGTGGACCAGGACACGGTCGCCCTCGGTCACGCCACCGAGATCCACGAGGCCCTGCCACGCCGTCAGCCCGACGACCGGCAGCGCTGACGCCTCGACGTGCGACAGCGACGCCGGCTTGTGCGCCAGGTGCAACGCCGGCGCCGACACGACCTCGGCGTACGCGCTCGCCGCCCGCGGGAACAGCGGCATCCCGAACACCTCGTCGCCGGGCCTGAACCGCCACGTCTGCGGCGCCTCCTCGACCACGCCGCTGATGTCCCAGCCGAGGATGCTCTCCGACAAGTGGACGGCGGTCGTGCTCTACGGCCTCAGCAAGGGCCCGGTGCGCCATGGCGAGTTGATCGACCTGATCGGCGGCATCTCCCGCAAGATGCTCACCCAGACGCTCCGACGGCTCCAGGCGCACGGACTCATCCGCCGCCACGCCTACGCCGAGGTGCCGCCCCGCGTCGAGTACGAACTCACCCCGCTCGGGGCGACGTTGATCGATCCGATCCACATGCTGACCAAGTGGGCGAGGGCGAACGGCGACGCCGTACTCGACGCACTCGACGCACTCGACGCCGATCCCGAGCCGGTCGCCCACAGCGACTGAGGCCCTGGTCAGCGCGGAGCGACGCCCGTGTCAGAGGAGCGGAGCGTCTCATCGAGGAGGCTCGCACCAGGGCCCGCCAGCCAGCGGTCGAAGCGCAGCAGGAAGGGGAACTCCGCGCGCAGCGCGTCGAGGTTCGCGTTTCCCGCCAGTCTGCCGTCGTCCACGAGTGCCGCCAGCTTGCCGAGGACCTCGTCCTGTGTCGGCAGGCGGCTGTAGCTGATCGGGCGGCCAGCGGCCCGGGTCAGATCCTCGGCCAGGGCCTCGCCGGTGAGAGCGTCACCGGCGATCTCCATGGTGCGGCCGGCGTAACGATCGGGTGAGCCGAAGACCGTTGCGACGATGCTGCCGATGTCGCGCACCGCGATGAACTGCATAGCCCGGTCGGGGCGCATGAGGAAGGACAGATGCCCCCGGTCGAGGCCCATTTCAGGGGTCACCAGGAGCTCCATGAACGTCGCCGGCCGAATGATGGTGCCGGCGATGTCCAGATTCCGGACATGGGCCTCGATACGGCTCTTGGTGTCGAGATGGTCCACGCCCGTTGTCGAGCCCGCGGTGACCGCCGAGCTGTAGACGAGGTGGGCGACCCCGCAGCGCTCGGCGATCTCGGCCACCGCCGCGCCGAAGCGGACCTCGTCCTCGTTGGTCACCTCGGCCCCGGTCTGGCCGGAGTTCGGCTGGACACTGAAGACACCGTGGGCGCCGGAGAAAGCCGCGCGGAGCGACTCCCGATCTCCGAGGTCACCCCGGACGGTTTCGACGCCAGTGGCGGCGAGGGCGCGGGCCCGGTTGCCGGACGGGTCCCGCACGACCGCGCGCACCCCCCAGCCATCCGCCCGCAGCGCCGCGGCGACCGCTCCTCCCTGCTGCCCCGTGGCACCCAGGACGACGACGGTTTTGTTGACGCTGGTTGAGGGGTGCGTCGGAGACGTGCTGGTCATAGGCCTGCTCCAGAGTCCGGATGGGATGGTTCGTACCGGTCTCCGCTACGCTAAAACCTGACGCCGACGTCAGGTGCAAGCGGGACATGGAGCCGAGCCAGGAGGTCGGGGTGCGAATCGGAGAGGTCGCCGCGAAGGCGGGCGTCAGCGTCAGGGCGCTGCGCTACTACGAGCAGCAGGACCTACTGCACTCCTCCCGGAACCCGGGTGGCCAGCGCCAGTATCCGGCCGCTGCCGTCGAACGGGTCAGGCTGATCCAGCGGCTCTACTCCGTGGGCCTGCCCAGCAGAACCATTCGCGAGGTACTGCCGTTCGCCGACTCCGGTGGGGCTTCACCGGAACTGCTGGAGTTGCTCGCGGCCGAACGCGACCGCCTCGACCGGCAGATGACGGACCTGCGGGCCGTGCGCAGGCGGCTGCACGACTGCATCACCGAGGCGCGCCATCAGGACGGAACGGGAAGTTCATCCTGAGGCACGCGGCGGCTCGCTCCCCAAGCTCAGGCAAGGGCCCCCGTCTTGACGGCCGAGACGAAGGAGGACCAGCCGGGGATCGGGAAGACAAGCGCGGGACCCTGCGGAAACTTGGAGTCCCGGACGGGGACGACGGGGTGGCCGTCGGCGACCTCCAGGCAGTCGCCGTTGCCGCCGCCGCTGTAGCTGGACTTGCGCCAACTTGTGAACCGCTCACCGCTGACCACGTTCGGATCCCTTCGCTACGGTACGGAACACAAACCGTAGGCCGCCCTACCGCCACCCAACGAGCCAAATTCGCGTCGGACTTCGGGACGACGGTAGGTAGACAGTCGCTTCGTCAGTGGTCGAGCGACCCGGTCTTGATCGCCGAGACGAAGGACGTCCAGCCATGGCTGGCGAAGACAAGCGCGGGACCCTGCGGGAACTTGGAGTCCCGAACGGGGATGACGGGGTGGCCGTCAGCAACTTCGAGGCAACTGCCGTTACTGCCGCCGCTGTAGCTCGACTTACGCCACCCCGCGAAGCTCTCACTGTTGACCATGTTCGTATTCCTCCGCTACGGCCCGGAACAGGGCCAGTGATTCTCTGTGAGGCAACGCGTCACTCAGCGCCAGATCGTACGCCGCCTGGGATTTGCTCACCAGGGCTGGATCGTCCATCAGGTTCCCGGTGTTCAGACCCTCAACGTACGCAATCGGAGCGGCGTCCTCAAAGCTCATTAGTTCGAGCGAGCTTTCCATCAAGGCGTGTTCCCCTGCTCCGAAGGGCAGCACATGCAGCCTCAGCCGTCCCGTCTCGGCCATGCCAACGATCTTGTTCAGTTGAGCGGCCATCGTGGCCGCCCCTCCGACGTGACGTCGGAGCACGGCTTCGTCCAGCAGCGTCCAAAGTACGGGGCCTGAGACTCCTTCAAGGATTCGGGCCCTCTCCATCCGGTTGACTACCTTCCGGTCAACGTCGTCCGTGCGGTAGTTGGGGTCGTACGAGCGGAACACCGCACGCGCGTATGGCTCGGTCTGCAACAGGCCGGGTACCAGTGTGAGAGCCCAATGACGGATCTCCACTGCTTGCTTCTCCAACTCCGCCACAGCGGAGTAGAACTGGGCGAACTTCGCGTCCAGGTCCTCCAGCCACCTCGCGAAGAACCCATCCGTCCCCAGCGCCTGGTCGATCCGCTTCGCGTCCGCCGGGCTCGGGAGGCGTCGCCCCGCCTCGAAGTGGCTGATCAGCGTTGGGGAGCACATCATCTCCCGGGCCACAGCCTCCTGCGTCATGCCCGCCGCGATACGCCGCAGCTTCAATTCCTCCCCGTACTTCTCCCGAGGACTGCGCGGCACCCGTTGCTCCATCACGCGATCAACTCCTGGCCTTGAACTGTGCGTTGTCAAGATCGAACCCCTTCCACGGTAGCCCTCGGCACCCCACTCTGTAAGTGAAATGTCACAGAGTGCAACCTAGGAGGTGGCTTCCCCATGCTGTTGAACCCCGACCACGGGGATTCCGTGGTGCTGCGTTGGAGCCGGCATCCGCGCTGCGTCGGGCTCGCGCGGTGGGAGTTGCGGAAGGCTCTCGCCGGGTGGGGGCTCGCGCCGCTCGAAGAGGCCGCCGTGCTCGTGCTGTCCGAGCTGCTGACCAACGCCGGGCGGCACGCCCGCGTTTCGCCGGGGCGGGAGATCGAGACCTGGTACCTGCGGTTGTCCGACACGCTCCGCATCGAGGTGCACGACGCGTCGTCCGACTGGCCCGAGGTCCGCGAACCGGATCTGGAGGCGCCCGGCGGCAGGGGGCTCACGCTCGTCGCCGCGCTCGCTGACAGCTGGGGAGTCAAGGACCGTAACGGGCCCGGGAAATCCGTCTGGGCCGAGCTCTCGCTTCCCGAACTCCGCTGACTTCGCTACGCGCCACTCAGCGACAGCTTCGCCGCGAAACCCAGGAACAACGCGCCAGGGAGCTTGATAGGCAAGTAACAACTTGCCTATGCTGTGGGCGTGGCCGACGACCTCTTCAAAGCGCTGGCCGACCCGACCCGCCGCATCATTCTTGACGAGCTCATGGACAAGTCCGGACAGACTCTCTTCGAGATCTGCTCCCGACTGAGCATGAAGCACCGCCTCGGCATGTCGCGCCAGGCGGTCTCCCAGCACCTCACCGTGCTGGAGTCCGCCGGTCTTGTCGAGACCAGGCGGGAAGGCCGCTACAAATTCCATGACCTGAACACGGCCCCGCTGCGGCAGATCGCCGAGCGATGGCCCGCGCCCAGCGCGTCCGCACCGAAGGAGAACGCACCATGAAGATCCATCTCACCAGCGTCTTCGTAGACGACCAGGCCAAAGCCCTGCGCTTCTACACCGAGATCCTCGGCTTCGTGAAGAAGCACGACGTCCCCGTGGGCGAGACGGACCGCTGGCTGACCGTCGTCTCGCCGGACGAGCCCGGGGGCACCGAACTCCTCCTGGAGCCCTCGGGCCACCCGGCCGTCAAGCCGTACCGCGACGCGCTCATCTCGGACGGCATCCCGCTCGCCCAGTTCGCGGTGGACGACGTGGCTGCGGAGTACGAGCGTCTGACGGGCCTCGGTGTGCGCTTCACCCAGGAGCCCCTGGAGATGGGCCCCGTCACCACCGCGGTCTTCGACGACACCTGCGGCAACCTGATCCAGATCGCGTCGGTGCCCGCGTAGGAAGCCGGCCCCGCGCGTCAGAGCGTCTCCGGCGGGACGTACGCGCCCCACACCTCCCGCAGCGCGTCGCACACCTCCCCCACCGTCGCCCGCGCCTTCAGCGCGCGCTTCATCGGAGGGAGCACATTGTCCGTGCTCTCCGCCGCCCGCCGCAGCCCGGCCAGCGCCGCTGCCACCTCGCCAGCGTCGCGCTCCGCGCGCAACGTGGCCAGGCGCGCCGCCTGTTGGGCCTCGATCGCCGGGTCGACGCGCAGCGGTTCGTACGGGTCCTCCTCGTCAAGCCGGTAGCGGTTGACCCCGACCACAACGCGTTCACCGCTGTCCTGCTCGCGCGCGACGGCGTACGCGCTCCGCTCGATCTCGCCCTTCTGGAAGCCGCGTTCGATGGCCTCGACCGCGCCGCCGAGGTCCTCGACGCGGGTCATCAGCGCCAGTGCCGCCTCCTCCAGGTCGTCCGTCATCCTCTCGACGGCGTACGAACCGGCGAACGGGTCGACGGTCGCGGTGACATCCGTCTCGTACGCGAGCACCTGCTGCGTACGCAGCGCGAGCCGCGCCGACTTGTCCGTCGGGAGCGCGATGGCCTCGTCGAAGGAGTTCGTGTGCAGGGACTGCGTACCGCCGAGGACGGCGGCCAGTCCCTGCACCGCCACCCGTACGAGGTTGACCTCGGGCTGCTGCGCGGTGAGTTGCACACCCGCCGTCTGGGTGTGGAAGCGGAGCATCAGGGACCTGGGATTCCGCGCACCGAATTCCTCGCGCATCACCCGCGCCCAAATACGCCGCGCGGCACGGAATTTGGCCACTTCTTCGAGAATCGTCGTACGGGCGACGAAGAAGAACGAGAGCCGGGGCGCGAAGTCGTCCACGTCCATTCCGGCGGCCACGGCCGTACGTACGTATTCGATACCGTCCGCCAGCGTGAACGCGACCTCCTGCGCGGGCGTCGCCCCCGCCTCCGCCATGTGATAGCCGGAGATCGAGATCGTGTTCCAGCGGGGAATCTCCGTCCGGCAGTACTGGAAAATGTCCGCGATCAGCCGCAGTGAGGGTTTCGGCGGGAAGATGTACGTGCCGCGGGCGATGTACTCCTTGAGTACGTCGTTCTGCACGGTGCCCGTGAGCGCGGCGGCCGGTACGCCCTGCTCCTCCGCGACCAGTTGGTAGAGGAGGAGCAGAAGCGCGGCGGGCGCGTTGATCGTCATCGACGTGGAGACCCGGTCCAGCGGAATGCCGTCGAAGAGGACCCGCATGTCGTCGATGGAGTCGATCGCGACGCCGACCTTGCCGACCTCGCCGCTCGCGATCGGCGCGTCGCTGTCGTGGCCCATCTGGGTCGGCAGGTCGAAAGCGACGGAGAGGCCGGTCGTGCCGTGTTCGATCAGCTGCCGGTAGCGGGCGTTGGACTCGACGGCGGTGCCGAAGCCCGCGTACTGGCGCATCGTCCACGGCCGGCCGGTGTACATCGACGGGTAGACACCCCGGGTGTACGGGTACGAGCCCGGCTCGCCGAGCCGCTCGGCCGGGTCCCAGCCGGCCAGCGCGCCGGGGCCGTAGACCGGCTCGACGGGCACGCCGCTCTCCGTCCGCCGGATCGCGCCCTCGTCGCCGCCGCCGCTGCCGCCGCTGCTGCCGCCGTCGCCGGGCTCGGGTGCCATCGCTCCGCCTCCATCGCTCGCTCTGCATCCCCCTCCCGCTACATCTTGCGCGCGACCGACTCGCGTCGCCGTGCACGCGAGCGCATCACCGCGCGTGTCACCAGCGGCGGCAGGAGGTCGATGGCGACGCGGCGCGCCCGCGCCCGCGGCGACCGCCGGGCGGGCCGGGGGTCGGGCTCGGGCGCCGGAGGCTCCTCGTAGTACTTCGAGCGGGGGAACGGCGGCGCCTCCATGCCACGCGACTTCAGCCGTACGAGCTGGTGGCCCGCGGCGTCCTGGACGCTGACGTCGCAGTCGGTGCGGCTGTCGGCCAGGGCGATCATGGCCTTGCGCAGCGGCTCGGGGTCGCCCCAGGTGGCGTACAGCTTCTGGGTGGTCAGACAGATCGGGCGCAGATCGCCGTCGAGCACCGCCTCCCAGGTGGCGAGGGCGACGCCCGGGGTGTGCTCGGAGCGGAAGTCGTCCAGGACGACGATGCCGCCGGGCAGCAGGATCTCGCGGGCCGCGACGATGTCGCCGCGGACGTGCTCGTACAGATGCGAGGCGTCGATGTGGACGAACCGGCACGAGCGCGGCTCGACCTCGCCGGGGACGACGGAACTGGGTCCGTGGAGCACACGCGGGAGTGTGTCGTGGAAGGAGAGGTAGTTCCGTTCGAAGCCCTCGCGCGTCAGCGTCCGGTAGGACCGGGACGTCTCGGCGTTGTTCGCGGCGTCCAGGGCGTCGGACTCGAAGAGATCACAGACGGTGAAGCGGTCGCCGTCACGCAGATGATGCCCGAGGAAGATCGCGCTCTTGCCCATGAAGACACCGAGTTCGAGCAGATCACCCGGCTCTCCGTGTTCCTCCTGGCGGTCGAGCAGTGTGCCGAAAATCAGCTGGTCGAGATTGGGGAACCAGCCTCGTACGTCGGCGAGTTCGCCCGGACGCGGCTTGTCGTCGTGAACGGTCGTCATGGCGATATGAACCTTCGGTGGTCGGGGCGCGCTCTCCTGGACTCCGGTTGGTCATTTCCGGTTTCGCATGGTTGCGCGCGACCGCGTCGGTCAGGAAGGCTCATCGGTCGAGACATGCTTTTCTTTCGCGGACCGGCAATGTGAAATTCATCTGCCGGTAAGTTTTCCGCGAGGGCGAGGTCATCAGGGCAACCGGAACGGGCTCTGAGTTGTCTCAGTAGATGCATGCCGGCACAGCCGGCTCGGAGATACTCGCCATCGGACAGCTCAGTGGCAGACAGGGGGACCACACGTGCCCAGACCATCAACGCGGCCCGGGACTCCGGCGCGGACAGGCCCGCGCCGACCGCGCACGGCCGCGCTGCGCGCCGCGCTCGCCACCGGTGCCGTGCTCGCTGTCACCGTGGGCTGCTCGGCCCAGGCGGTGACCGATCCGGCGGGTGCCGCCGACGACAAGCCGGGCAGCGGCAGCGGCGTCACGATCGAGCCCGCGGGGCCCGCGTCGAGCAGCCCCTCGGCGAAGCCGGCCGCCGCGTCGAAACCGCCGGTCACCCCGTCCGCCGAGCCGTCGAAGAGCGCGAGCGAGAAGCCCGCGCCGCCGAAGCCCGCGCCGCCGAAGCCGAAGATCGTTCTGGCGAGCGGCGCCGAGGGCGACCAGGTACGTGAACTCCAGGCCAGGCTCCGGCAGATCGCCCACTTCAACCGCGCCCCCACCGGCTACTACGGCTCGGTCACCGCGTCCGCCGTGACGTCGTTCCAGGCCAAGCGCGGGCTGCCGCGCAGCGGCACGACCGACACCGTCACCTGGGAGCGGCTGCTCGGGATGACAAGGAAGCCGACTGCTGCCGAGCTGCGCCCGCCGGCCGTGGAGAAGCCGGCGCCCAAGCCGGACCCGAGGTGTATGACGGGCCGGGTGATGTGCATCAGCAAGACGAGCCGGTCGCTGTCCTGGATGATCGACGGCAAGGTGATGTCGACGATGGACGTCCGGTTCGGCTCGCAGTACACGCCGACCCGCGAGGGCACGTTCAAGGTGGGCTGGAAGTCCCGGCACCATGTCTCGACGATCTACGACACCCCGATGCCGTACGCGATGTTCTTCAGCGGCGGCCAGGCGGTGCACTACTCGGCGGACTTCGCGGCCAGGGGCTACAGCGGGGCTTCGCACGGATGCGTCAACGTACGGGACGAGAAGAAGCTCGCGTCGCTCTTCGACCAGGTCCGGACCGGCGACAAGGTCGTCGTCTACTGGTGAGGGTGACGGGCGGAGCCGAGGGGAGAGGCGCGGGCGGGACCGGGGGAACGTATCCCGCCCGCGCCAATTGTGCGTCGAGCCGAAGGTACGGGGGGAACCCCGGCTCAGACGCGGCCGATGACCAGTCGGCTCACTCTTTACTGCGCCACGGGGCAGAAAAACGTCACACCGGTGTCTCGGGGGCCGATCCTGGCCGAAAATCGAGGAAAACGCGGGCGGTTCGAGTGGATGCGGGCGCGATGACCGGAATGGGTTTCGCGAGCGGATGACGGGAACCGGCCATGTGTAGGGGGCCTCCGGGCGTGCCTACGGGGTCGCTTGGTCCGTACCGGAGTTCGTGCCGTCGTCCGGCGTCACCGGGGGCTGGGACGACGGTGCGACAGTCTCGCCGGAGTCTCCGGAGTCGCCGCCGGGCCAGTCGGTCGGCGGCGGTCCGGAACCACCGTCGGTACCACCGCCATCGGTGCCACCAACGTCCGTACCACCGATGTCCGTACCACCGTCGCTGCCGCCGCCGATACCGCCATCGGTACCGCCGCCGTCGGCGGGGCCGCCGTGCTGCGGCCCGTCACCACCGCCGCTGCCACCACCACCGTCGTCACCGTCATCGCCACCGGTGCCGCCGCCGTCGTCGCCGGGAACGCCCCCGTAATGACCGTCGCCGCCCGAGCTGCCGCTCAGCAACCCGTCACAGAAGCGCTTGACACCCGCCGGCCCTCTGGCCGCTTCCTCCAGCTGCTTCTTCTTTCCCACGGCGATCGTGCCGTTGCGGTACTCCTGGCAGGCCTGGACGAGCTTGGCGTACCACTTCTCGCCGTCTCCGCTCTTCCAGCCGTCGCCGGACGTCCGCCCCTTGCCGCTCTCGTCCTTGTCCTGGCCGCCCTTCGGGCCGCCGCCCGCACCCGCCGTCGAGTGGGAGCCCGTGGCTCCGGGCACGACCGAGCCCGCGTCGCTCTCCGGCGACTCGCCCGGAAGGGGCGGCGGCCGGCTGACACCGGGGCTCGGGGATTCGGACACCAGGGGTTCCGGAGTCACGGCTCCCGAGGCGGAGTTCGACGGCCGGGGGGAACTCTCACCGGCGGACGGCGCGTACAGATATCCGGCTCCCGCGGCCACCCCGCTGAGCGCGCATCCGGCCATGGCCGCGGCCACACCCAGCCGGATCGGGCGTCCGAAGCTGGGCAGCCGTACCCGCCGCGGCTCGGGCCCGAGGCGTACGGTCCCGATCCCGTCGGCATCGGCGGCGGAGGCGGCGACGACGCCCTTGCTTCGCGAAACGGTCCGTCCCGCCGTCCCGACGGCCTGCCGGAACGCGGCCAGCGCGGCGGCCTCACCGGGCAGTTCGCCCGAGCCCGCGTCTGCGCCCCCGTCCACGGCTTCCGCCAGCACCCCGGCCAGCCGGTCGGCCTGCGCCTGGGCGTGTTCGTCGGCGGTCTCGACCGGCCGCCCGCGCAGCAGAAGCTCCGCGACGCCGTGGTTGAGCCACGTCTCACGCTCGTGCGCCATCACATGTCCTTCTGCGTCCCCGGGGGCGAATGCGTCACACCGGCGGGCTCGGGAGCGTCCTGATGACGGCCGCGCTGCGGCGGTACGGATCCGAGCTCCAGACCGGTGACCTTACCGCCGTGCGGGGTGGCACGGTCGGGGCCGTCGGGGACCTCGGGGTCCTCCAGCGGTACCGGGCTGTCGGCGCCCAGCAACTCGGCGAGCCGCTTGAGCCCGCGGTGCGCCGCCGTCCGTACGGCGCCGGGCCGCTTGCCGAGCGTCCGGGCCGCGCTCTTCGCGTCGAGCCCGACCACGACCCGCAGCACAACGGCTTCCGCCTGGTCCTGCGGCAGTTGGGCGATCAGCGCCATGGTCGTGCCGGTGGAGAGGGCCTCCATCGCCTCGTCGGCGGTGTCCGAATCGGCGGGCTTGCCGGCCAGCTCCGTCTCGTCACTGCCGGCCGCCGGGCGCCTGCCGCGCATCCGTATGTGGTCGAGGGCGCGGTTACGGGCTATCCGCGCGGTCCAGCCGCGGAAGCGGTCGGCATCGCCTCTGAAGCGTTCAAGGTCGCGGGCTATCTGGAGCCAGGCCTCAGAAGCCACGTCCTCGGCATCAGCCTCGCCGACGAGCGTTCGTATATAAGCCAGCAACCGCGGGTGCACCGCGCGGTACACAGTCCGGAACGCAGTCTCGTCCCCGTCCTGTGCCGCGAGCACCGCGGCGGTGAGCTCCGCGTCGTCCCCCAGCACTCCACACAACCTGTCTTGAATCGCGGCTGGTCACTGCCGCGCGCCCCCACGCGCTCCTGCACGCTACGGCCTCTCGGATGCCCAAGTCCATATTCTGTACAACCGGCAACAACTACCTGGCAGACCCCGGTGTGACAGAAAACGCTCTCCCGGCGCTGACATGAGTACGGGGCCGCAGAGCGTCCCCGCCTGAAGACGACCGGGGCCTCTCCTGTGGGGGGTGGCGGCCCCGGTCGTCCTCTCTGTTTCCAGCGCTCTGACCAGGCACTTTGCACGGAATCCGTGACCAGCGCGACCAACGCGTGACCAGCGGAGACCCTCACGGGGTTCGCCCCCGCGTCGAAGTTGGTAGCTAGAGTCGCCGGCCCCGTGCGAACATCGCGAGCAGGTCGAACGTGATGCCCGCGGCCGCGAGCGCCGTGATTTGCGCGTGATCGTAGGCAGGCGAGACCTCTACTATGTCCGCTCCGACGACATCGAGGTCGGCAAGGGAGAACAGCAGGAGTTGGAGCTCCCTCGTCGTCAGGCCGCCCGGCTCAGGTGTCCCGGTCCCGGGGGCGTGCGCGGGGTCGAGCACGTCGACGTCGATGCTGACGTACACGGGACGGTCCCCCACCCGCTGTCGGATGCGCTCCGCCGTACGGTCGATCCCCTGTCTGGCGACGTCGAGAGTCGTGACCGTCGCGAATCCGAGCGCGGCGTCGTCGTCGAAGTCCGATGCGGCGGGAGTGCTGTGCCGGATGCCGACGTGCATGCAGTGGTCCGCGGCGAGGAGTCCTTCTTCGAAAGCGCGGCGGAACGGAGTGCCGTGCGCGAGCGGATTGCCGAAGACGGTGTCCCACGTATCGAAGTGCGCGTCGAAGTGGACGAGTGCCACGGGGCCGAACTGCTCGTGCGCGGCGCGCAGCAGTGGGAGCGCGATTGTGTGGTCCCCTCCGATCGCCACGATGTTCCGGGCGTTGGCGTAGAGTGCCCGCGCCGCACGCTCGATCTGCTCGACCGCCCGGGGGATGTCGAAGGGCGTCGCCCCGACATCCCCCGCGTCGGCGACCTGGAGGGCCGTCCACGGCTCGACGCCGAGGCCGATGTGATACGGCCTGAGTAGTTTCGATGCAGCGCGAACTGCCTCCGGCCCGAATCGGGCTCCCGGACGATAGGTGGTTCCCGAATCGAAGGGAATCCCGAGGATCGCCACGTCGGCCCGAGCCACCTCGTCCAGGCGAGGGAGACGCGCGAAGGTCGAGGGCCCCGCGAACCGGGGAAGCTGCGCGAGCGCATCCGGCGGGCCGACGATTCCCGTCACGGAGTGGGACGCCCCAGGCGGCGTCGTGTCGGTGTCGGGTCGGGTCATCGCGAGATCCTCGGGGTCGTCGTGGCGCGCGGTCGGCCGCGCTCAGTCATCGAACCTCGGCGCGACCCCCACGGGCATGGCCGATGAAACGAAGTCGCGGGTTCCCGTTCGTACGGCGGTACTAAGGGCTGTCTGAAGTCGTGATCAATCGGCTGTTCTCAACGATTCTTCAAGCCAGATCATCGAAGGCATGGAGTTCGAGCGAGGCTGTGCTTGGCCGCAACGAGGGGGCCAGCATGTCTACCAACTGGGGGGTTACCCCGATTACCTGCCGCACCTCCGCTGCATAGCGTGATCTTCATTCCCGGTTCTGCTCAACCCGAGAGAGGAATGGCGACAATGAGGTATGGGATTCGTCGGCGCCGTGGTCGGGAAGGGAAGCGCCTCGTGGTGCTGGCGACGGTCACCGCGGCGGTTGTTTCGGGGATGACGACGGCGTCGGCGCGCGGGCTGGACGTCTCGAATGCGGAGGTGGAGCGGCCCGCTCACCGCGTCACCGCGTCACTCCGGAGTGACCTCGAGAAATACGTGGACGCTCAGGGCGCGAAGGACCATTTCTCGGCGGTCTCCCTTCGGGTGACCTACGCCGATCAGCGACCTGATGTCTCGGTCAGCGCGGGGACGACGCGCTACGGCGGCGGTCGACCGGTGTCCGGCAAAGCGCTGTGGCAGATAGGCAGCAACACCAAGGCGTTCACATCCGTGCTGCTGCTTCAACTGGAGGCCGAGGGAAAGCTGTCCCTGCGCGACAAACTGGGAAAGTGGCTTCCCCAGTATCCGGCGTGGCGCGATGTCACCATCAGGCAACTGCTGTCGATGAACGGTGGAATTCCCAGTTACACCGACCAGAGTGCGTTTCTTGACGACTTCGACGCCGATCCGTCCACGCGCTTCACACTGGAGCGTCTGGTGTCCTATGTGAAGGGCCTGCCGCTGGGTCCGGCGAAGTACGAGTACTCCAACACCGATTACCTTCTCGCGCAGATGATTGTCGAACGAGCGTCGCACGACACTTACTCCGATCGGCTCACCGAACGCATCATCGAACCTCTCGGCCTGAACGACACCTGCCTGCCCCCGGAGTGCCGTCCGGACACGGCCTCGCGCATGCCGACGCCGTACTCCACCCACTCCGTCCTGCCGAAGCATCTCGACAAACCGCTTCCGCCGCTCGGCCTGTCCTGGGCGCAAGGGGCGGGTGGCCTGGTGAGTTCACTGAAGGACATGACGACCTGGGACCGGGCACTGTACGGCGGTCGCGTGCTGCCCGCGGCCCAGCAGCGCGAGCTGGAGTCCCTGATCTCGGTGAACACCAGTAAGCCCGTCACGACCGTCACGGCCGACGATCCCCTCGGCTTCGGGCTCGGAGTCGTGAAGTACGCCCATCCTGTGACCGGGACCGTCTGGTTCTATGAAGGGGCGACTTTTGGCAGCCGGGTGCTGCACATGTACTTCCCGAAGAGCGGCATGATCATCGCCGTCGCTGTCAACAGCGCCGTCGGCGAAGGGGACACGCTGCCCGACCTCGCCGGAACCGTCTACAAGACGCTTTCGGCGCAGAATGCAAAGGCTCTCGCCCAACCGGCACCAGTAGCCCAGGAGTCAGGTTTGTGACTTCGAGGGCACACAGCATCGCCCTGGCCGAGCGCTGTCTTTCGAGCCTCGGGCCGACGGAGGGCATGAACCACCCTACTGACGTGGGAAGTTGACGACAACCGTCCCGCTGGCCGCCCTGTCGTCATGGCGGGTGGCCCCTGATCTCTCCGGCGACGTACGCCGGTGCGGGGGCTCGACGGGCCGGTTCGTGGTGCGTGCGCCGTGCGGCCGGTCTCGGGCGACCGGTCTTCCCCGCGCGCTTCGTGGGCAGGGACAACGGAAGGCGGTCGGATTCGTGCCTGCCGCTGACCGCTACGACAGCGAGTGGAGACGGAGTTGGAGCATGGCCGCGAACCGGGCCTCCGGGTCGGCCAGGTCGATGCCGCCGACCTCGCCGACGCGGCGCAGGCGGTAGCGAAAGGTGTTGGGGTGGACGTGGACGGAGGCGGACGCGGCGATGACGTCGCCGAAGGCGTCCAGCCAGGCGTTCAGGGTCTGCACCAGGCTGGCGTGGTGTCGCTCGTCGTAGGCGAGGAGCCGTGCCACCGGGCTGCTGGGGCGGTCACCCCGGGCAGCCGCCATGTCCCGCAGTTCGAGCATCAGCGATTGCACGTGCACGTCTGGCAGCCGGGCGACCCGGGGTTCGCCGGGGTGGGATCGAAGGACACGCAGGGCCCGGTCGGCGCAGGTGCGTGCGTGCGCGAGGTCGGTGACGGCGTCGACGACGGCGCCGACACCGATCAACGCCGGGATGCGGTCGCCGACGCGGTCGACGAAGTCGGAGGCGATCCGCAGCGCGCGTTCCTCGCCGTCCTCGACATCCCGTCCCGTGGGGACGAGTGCGTAGGCCACATCACCGACAAGGGCGGCGGCGCTGCGTGGATGAACGGCGCTCACATGCATCGCGAAGGCGTCGGCGACCCGCTGGCGTTCGGCGGTCAGTACGGCGTCGGCGCCGATGGATGGCTCGCCGGCCGAGTCGGACAGGGCAAGCGCGAGGACGACCACGGGCTGGTCGGCCAGGCCGAGCCGGTTCAGTGCGTCGCGGGCGCCGGGGCCTCCCTCCAGTGCGGTGCCGACCAGTTCGGCGCGCAGTCTGCGTTCGACGTCGGCGCCGGCGCGGACGCGGAGCATGTGCAGGGCGACGAGTTTGGCCGCGTCCCGCAGGGAGTGTGCCCGTTCCGCTTCGAGCGGTTCCTTGACCGCGGCCCAGATCGAGCCGAGGATCTCGTCGCCCGCGCGAACAGCCATGGCCACGCGAGGCAGTGAGAAGCCCGCCGCCTCGGCCGCATCGGCGGACGGGCTGATGAAGACGGGATCGTCGGCGCGGTAGATCTGCTGGAACACGCCCCGCTCGGCGAGCACACGCGAGTAGCGCTCGGGAACCTGCCGGCCGAGGATGGCCTCTACCCGCGCCGTGTCTGCCTCGTCCTGCCGCCCGGAGAAGGCCAGGACACGGGAGTTGCGGTCCTCGATGGTCACCGGCGCGTCCAACAGCGCGGCGATCGCGTTGGCGAGCGTGAACAGGTCGCCGGACGGAACACCGCCGAGCGTCGCCGCGTCGGGGTCTGTGACGTCGTCCTCGGCGAGCAGGGATCGCAGCATCGCGGTCAGTTGGGTCCACGAGGCGCCGGGCGTGAGACCGAGCACCGCGACGCCGGAGCGTTCGGCGGCCGCCAGTATCTCGCCGTCGGTGGGTACGGGCGCGCGGAGCACCAGTCCGGCTGCGCCCTGGGCGCCCATGGCGCCCAGGAGCGCGACGATGTCGGCCGCCTGGTGGACGCCGACGCCCAGGACCAGCGCCTGGGGCGGCAGCACAGGGGCGTCGATCGGGTCATGGATGACGAGGCCGCCGATGTGCTCGCCGCGACCGGACTCACCATGGACGAGGTGAAGCAGCGTCGTGCCGAGGTCGTCCAGCAGTCGGCCGAGACTGGTACGGGGGCGCGGGTTCATTCGGGGTAGCACCACCTGACTGACGCTAGCCGTGGGGAGGACGGCCTGATTCGTCCGGATGAACGAGATCCGTCGCCATTTTTGTTCCCGGCGACCAGCCAGGTAGGCGCTTGTGCGACCGGGCTCAGAGCCTGTCGGGTGGCCTTCGATCGGATAGCGGACGCGGTCTGGTGCGTGCGATTCCAAGGCTCCGGGATGTCCTCGTAGCGGAGCTACTAGGATATTTCGGCAACGCGGGAAGCGTGCGTGCCAGGGCGTGGACGCCCGATCAGAGGCCACCCGACAGGCTCTCAGCCGGACAGCCACTCCGTCGAGATCGTGACCGCCTCCAGCCGCTCGGGCAGCGGCTCCACTCCGATGCCGGGTCCGGTCGGCACGGCCAGGTGACCGTCGTCGAGCAGGAAGGGCTCGGTGAGGTCGGCCGCGTAGTAGCGGTCGGAGGCCGAGGTGTCGCCGGGCAGCGTGAAGCCGGGCAGAGCGGCGAGCGCCACGTTGGCGGCGCGGCCAATACCCGTTTCGAGCATGCCGCCGCACCACACGGGCACGCCGTGGGCATGGCAGACGTCGTGGACGCGGCGTGCTTCCAGGTAGCCGCCGACTCGTCCGGGCTTGATGTTGACGATGGAACAGGCGCCGAGTGCGATGGCGTCGGCGGCGGCCTGCGCGGAGACGATCGACTCGTCCAGGCAGATCGGGGTCGTCATGGACTTCGCGAGCCCGGCGTGGCCGAGGAGGTCTTCCTCCGGGAGCGGCTGCTCGATCAGGAGCAGGCCGTAGGGATCGAGGCGGGCGAGGTGGCGTGCGTCGGCCCTCGTGTAGGCCGTGTTCGCGTCGACCTGCAGGAGTACGTCGTCGCCGTACCGCTCACGGACCGCCCGGACCGGTTCGAGGTCCCAGCCGGGCTGGATCTTCAGTTTGACCCGCGTGTAGCCGGCGTCGAGGTATCCGCCGACGGCGTCCAGCAGTTCGGGGACGGAGTCCATGATCCCGACCGAGACGCCGCACGGGACGCGGTCGCGCACGGCGCCCAGTTCTCGCGCGAACGGCCGGCCGGCGGCGCGCAACTCGGCGTCGAGGACGCCCATTTCCAGCGCGGCCTTCGCCATCCGGTGCCCGCGGAAGGCTTCGAGGGCGGGGGCGACCGCCACCGCGTCCAGGTGGTCGAGGCGTGCGAGTGCGGGCACCAGGAAGCGGCGCAGCACATCGGCCGCCCCGTCCACGTACTCGGAGGAGTACGTGGGTTCCTGAAGCGCCACGCACTCGCCCCAGCCCTCGGCGTCGGTGGTGACCACGCGCAGCAGCAGGATGTCGCGCAGCGACTCGGTGCCGAACGAGGTGCGCAGCGGTGTGACGAGCGGCATGTGTACGCGGCGCAGTTCCACGCCCTTGAGTCTCATCGGTTGTCCTCCTGAGGCTGATCCGTGTCATGGCCGCGGGCCAGCAGGTACCAGCCCGCGCGGTCGAAGCCGGTCACCCGCGCGCCGTCGTCGAGGAGCCCGCCGAGCACCTCGCGCAGGGCCTGCCGCCAGTCCTTGGCCGCTTGCGGGTCCTGGGTGCGCAGCGCCTCGATGTCGCTCGGGACAGACACGAGGAGGGTCTCGGCGTCCCGTGGCCCGGACACGGGTCGGCCGGCCTGGGAGACGTCCAGGGCGACGGCCGCCCCGGCGGCTCGCTCGGCGGCGACGTCGAAGAGCGTTCCGTGGCCGGCGGAGGCGGCGACGACCCGTGGGGCGGTGAGATCCCAGCGAACGAGCAGCCGGTCGCTCTCGTCGCCGCCGTTGATCGCGTCATGCATCCCGCCGTAGAAGTCGGGCAGGTACTCGGCGGGTGAGGCGGCGAGCTTGACGAGGTTGAAGTAGGCGTTGCGGCGGACCAGCGGGTCGAAGGTCCAGCAGATCGTGGACGCTCCGTGCTGCAGCGCCCAGGCGCGCTGGTGCAGTTTGAGGACGTAACCCACATTGTGGCCGCGCATGCGGGCCGAGACTCCGGCGATGTGGCTGTAGAGGCAGCCGTCCCTGGGGGCGCCGAAGAACGCGACGCTCGCGCCGACCAGCTCGTCGCCGTCGTATGCGCCGGTCACGTAGTTGCCCGACTTGGACAGCGCGCGCAGCAGTTCCGTGGTCATCAGCGGTTTGCTCGGGTCGGGATGCCAGATGGTGTCGTAGAGCCGGGACACCGCTTCCAGCTCGTCGTGGCGGGCGAGTTCGCGGAGGGTCACGCCGGCCGCCCGGACGGCGGCGTCGGAGCGCAGCGCGGCCTCGACGTGTCCCGCGATGTCGTCAGGGGCTTCCTGAAGGTCGGTCATGACTCCATGCTTTCGGCCTGGGCTGCGTGGGTCATGGTCGTGCGGCACGAGACGAAGGCTGCTGATTCGTGAGACCGCACGGAGAGGAGAGCGTCCGCCAGTCGGCAAGCAGGTCGGCCAGGAGCGCGGTGAGCAGCGCGGTGCGGCCGGGCAGTTCGTCGACGAGCACGTGTTCCCCGGCGGAGTGCGCGCCGCCGCCGACGGCGCCCAGGCCGTCGAGCGTCGGCGTCCCGATGCCGGCGGTGAAGTTCCCGTCGGAGGCGCCGCCGACCACGGCGCTCGTGAGGGGGGCCAGGCCCAGTCGGGCGGCGAGCCGTGCGGCGCGGTCGAACAGGTCTGCCGAGGCCCGGGCCTCCAGGGGCGGGCGGTTGGGCCCGCCGGTGATCTCCAGGCCGGCACCGGGCAGTACCGGCCGCAGCGCCCGCATGGCGGTGTCGAGGCGTGCCTGCTCGGTCACCGACCGGACCCGCGCGTCCACGTCGAGCCGTCCCTGCTCGGGCACGGTGTTGGCCGTCGTGCCGGCTGACATGACGGTCGGTACGACCGTCGTCTGCTGCCCGGGGTCGGCCAGTGCCTGTACGGCCAGGACCTGGTGGGCGAGCTCGACGCCGGCGTTCACGCCGCGCCAGGGCTCCAGCCCGGCGTGCGCGGCGCGGCCCCGTACGTGTATCTCGTAGCGTGAGACGCCCTTGCGTTCGGTCTTCAGCGCACCGCCGTCCGCCGACGCCTCCAGTACGAGTGCGGCGGCGCAGCCGGATGCCTCGGTCTCGATCAGCTCCCGCGAGGTCGGTGAGCCGACTTCCTCGTCGCCCGTGATGAGCAGGGTCACGCCGGAAGGGTCGGGCAGGGCGGCCGCGGCGTGCGTCGCCATGACGAGACCGGCCTTCATGTCGAAGCAGCCGGGGCCGCGCAGGACACCGTCGACGACGCCGAAGGGGTGGGCGGTCAGGGAGCCGATCGGCCACACCGTGTCGTGATGGCCGAGCAGCAGCACGCGCGTCGGGCCGGGGCCGAACCGCCAGCGCAGGTGTGTGACGCCGTCGAAAACGATCCGCTCCGGGACGGCGCCGAGCCGGGCGGTGCCCAGTTCGGCGACGACATCGGCGCTGCGTGCCACGGCAGCGAGGTCGCTCGACGGGGACTCACAGGACACGAGCCGTTCGATGTCGGCGAGGATTTCGGGCAGCGTGGCCCGTGTCCGTGCGAACAGCGCCGGGTGGTCCATGTCAATCCCCATGTCAGTCCCCCTTGGTGGTGGCCGACCGATCGCGGTGCGTGTGGTGCTCCACCCAGTCGACGATGCGCCGGTTGAAGTCCAGTCGATGCGAGGGGCGACCGTCCACGATGAACGTGTGCGACGCGTCCGGGTACAGCACGAGCCGGCTGGGCACGCCCAACTCGCGCAGCGCCGTGAACCACTGCTGCGCCTGCCCAATGGGACAGCGCAGGTCGGCTGTGCCGTGCAGGATCAGCGTAGGCGTGCGTACACGATCCACCTGCGCCAGCGGTGACATGGCGGCGAGCCGGTCGTGGCTGCGCCAGAAGTGGCCGCCGAACTCGTGGACAGCGAGGAAGTGTCCGTCGTCCGAGCTGCCGGCCATGCTGACCGGATCGGTGACGGGGCCGCCCGCGACCGCCGCCGCGAACCGGTTGTCGCGGCTGGTCAGGTAGCAGGTCAGATAGCCGCCGTAGCTGTAGCCGGTCACTGCCAACCGCCGTGGATCGGCCACGCCCTCGGCGACCAGGTCGTCCAGCGGTTCGAGGAGGTCCAGGGCGTCCGCTTCGCCCCACGCGCCGAGGGCCGCGGTGTAGAACCGCTCGCCGTAGCCGTCGCTGCCGCGGGGGTTGAGCAGCAGCACTGACCAGCCGCGCGCGACGAGTTCCTGGTGGTAGAGGTGGATTTCGTCTGCGGCGGCGTTCCACGCGTTGTGGGGTCCGCCGTGGATGTCCAGCAGCAGTGGCTGCGGGCCACGCGCGTCGGGGGCCCGGATCAGCCAGCCGCAGACCCGGGTGCCGTCGGAGACGATGAACTCCCGTTCGATGCGCGGGTACGGCTGCACGTCCGCGAAGGACACACCATGGCCGGTACGCACGCGCAGTGCGCCGCCTGCGAGGTCCACGGTGACGATCTCGCCGTACGACGTCGGCGTTGCGAGGACGACCGCTGCCGTGTCCGGGGCCGCGGACAGCCCGGAGACGACTTCTCCGGTGCCGCCGAGCACGTGCCGCGGACGTCCGCCGGTGACATCCACCGCGTACAGGTGGGTGCAGCCGCGGTCACGGGCGCAGAACAGTACGGTGCGGCCGTCGTCGGTCAACTGCGGTGCCGCACCCGGGTATCCGGTGCCGCCGGGCATGACGTTGCGGTCCAGCGGCGCCGCGAGATCCACCACATCGCCCCCGGCCGTCGGCACCCGCAGCAGCCCGGCATGCCCACGCGGACCACCCACCGTGCCGACCGTCAGCAGCGCGCTGCCGTCGCCAGCCCAGGTCACCGCGCCTGCGCACAGGTCAGCCGGGCCGACCTGGCGAGGGCTCGCCTTCTCGTCGGTCGCGTCGAGGACGTGGAGGGGGACGTGCGGGGTGAGGTCGGTGTCCGGTTCGGGCGCGGCGGCGAAGGCCAGTCGGGTGCCGTCGGGTGACCAGGCCGGGGCGTCGGCGTTCCAGTCGCCGCTCGTGGCCTGCCGGCACCGCTGTTCCACGAGGTCGAGGACGTGGACATGCCTGCGGACGGAACGCAGCAGACCGGTGCCGTCAGCCTGGTAGTCGAGCCGGTCGGCCACGACGGGCGCCGCTTCTCGCCGACGCCGGGCGGCGTCGTCCTCGCCCTCGACCGCGGTGGGGTCCACGGGAGCGCTGAACGCGATACGCGTGCCGTCGGGGCTCCACACCGGTGCGCCCGCGCCGAGCGGCAGCCAGGTCAGCTGCTCGGGTTCGCCGCTGTCGGCCGACAGCAGCCAAAGCTGCGGCGGACCGGCCGCCTCGCCGGGTGCCCGCAGAAAGACGAGCCGGGTGCCGTCCGGCGCCCAGGCGGGCGAGGTGTCCGCGGGGCCCGTAGTGAGCCGCTGTGGCGGTCTTCCGTCGGACACCCGCCACAGCGAACGGTGGTCACGGTCGGCGTCCGTGTCCGACGTCCTGAGCACATAAGCCAGTTGGTCGCCGGCTGCGGACAGCGTCGGCTGCTCGGGGACAGCCAGGCCGTGCAGGTCGTCGATGCAGGGGCGGCGGGTCATGACGCGGTGTCTCCTCGCTCGTCGGTGGGGAGGGCTGCCACGGCGGGCGCGGGCAAGGTCACCGGTTCGCCGGGGAAGTGGCAGGCGGCGTGGTGGGGGTGGTCACGGCCGGGCTCGGTGGTGCGGCACACGTCGCGGCCGGCCAGGACCAGCGGGCCGACCGGGCAGCGTGGGTGATAGCGGCAGCCGACGGGTGGATGGTGCGGGTCGGTCGGTTCCGCGTCGCGCACCACACGCGCAGGCGAATTGTCGGACTCGTCGGCGAGGGTGTGCCGGGCGTGGGGCACGGATGCGAGTAGGTCGCGGGTGTAGGGGTGCTGGGGGTCGGCCAGCACCTCCTGCGTCGGGCCGTGCTCGACAATCCGGCCCAGGTACATCACGGCGATGCTGCTCGCGACGTACCGCACCGCCGCCAGGTTGTGCGAGATGAACAGCATCGACACACCGAGGTCGCGTCGCAGGTCTCGTACGAGGTTGAGCACTGTGCCCTGGACGGACACGTCCAGCGCCGACGTGATCTCGTCGGCGACGATCACGTCGGGCCCGGCGGCCAGCGCCCGGGCGATCGCGACGCGCTGCCGCTGCCCGCCGGACAACTGCCTCGGGTACATGGCCGCCCGGTCCGGAGCGAGCCCGACCCGTTCGAGGAGCCGAAAAACCTCCTGGCGTCGATCGGACTTCGCAGCGTCTGCCGGCTTCGGACCGCCTGTGGATCGGCGGGGCATGGTCTCGGCGATGGACGCGCCGACCGTCATCCGCGGATCGAGCGAGGCGTACGGGTCCTGGAACACCATCTGCACCGGCCGACGGGCGCCGGTCCGCTGCCGTGGGGACTCGCCGCCGAGCAGGATCCGTCCGCTGTGCACGGGAAGGAGGCCGACCGCCGCGCGGGCCAGGGTCGATTTACCGGACCCCGACTCGCCGACCAGGCCGACGGTCTCCCCGGCGGGGACGGTCAGGTCCACTCCGTCCACCGCGGTGAAACCGCTGCGGCGGTTGCCGTAGCGCACGCTGACGTCCTCGAAACGCAGTTCTCTCATGACCGCTCTCCAGCCTCAGCCGTCTCAGCCGACCGTTCCGCGGCGGGTTGTGTTCCGAGACCGGTCTCGGCATCCGCGTGCCAGCAGGCGACCCGCCGACCGTCCGCATCGGTCTCGACCGGCGGTTCCTGCTGGTGACATCGCTCGTCCGCGAGCGGGCAACGCGGTGCGAAGGCGCAGCCCGGCGGCAGAGCGGCCGGGTCCGGCAGCCGCCCCGGGATGACCGGCAGCGGGCGGTGTGTGTCGCTGTCCATGCCGGGTACGGCCGCCACGAGCGCCCGGCTGTAGGGGTGCCGTGCTCCGGTCGCCAGCTCGCTCGCCGGGAGTTCCTCGACGATGCGGCCGGCGTACATGACCAGGACCCGGTCGCAGACCTGTCCGACGACCGTGACGTCGTGACTGATCAGCAGGGTCGCGACGGCGTCGGAGCGCCGGACCGAGTCGATCAGTCGCAGTACCTGCCGCTGCACGGTGACATCGAGTGCGGTCGTGGGCTCGTCGGCCACAACCAGTGCCGGGGAGCCCATCATGCCCATCCCGATCATGGCGCGTTGCCGCATGCCGCCGGAGAACTCGTGCGGGTACTGGCGTGCCCGGCGCTCGGCGGCGGGGATGCGCACGGCGCGCAGCCGGTCGACCGCGCGGGCGGCGGCGTCCCTCCTGTTCAGGCCGCCGTACTGCCGGGACACTTCGGCGAGCTGGCCGCCGACGCGGAGGGCGGGGTTGAAGGAGGTCATCGGGTCCTGGAACACCATCGCGAAGGACGAGCCGAGCAGGTGCGCGTGGTCGCGGGGTGTGCCGCTGAGCAGGTCGGCACCGAGGAACCTCAGCCGCTCGGCGTCTACCTGGACGCGCTCGTCGAGGAGTCCGGCCACAGCGAGGACTGTCAGGGACTTGCCCGAGCCCGACTCGCCCACGATGCCGACGGCCTCGCCGCGGCCGAGGCGGAAGCCGACGCCTCGGACCGGGCGTATTGGACCGTCGGCGGCGGGGACGGTGACGGTCAGATCGCGGACGTCGAGGACGAGATCCGCGGCGGCTTCGTCCGAGGTCCGGTCCGCGTCGGCCGTCGTGCGGCGCGCCGCGCGGCCGAGGGGCGTGAGCTGCCCGGTGGCGGCCTGACCGATGCGCGTGGCGACCGCCTCGCCGAACAGGTTGAACGCCAGTCCAGCGACGACGATGGCGATGCCGGGTGCCAGGGCTGCCGCCGGGTGGACGTAGATGCCGTCCAGGCCGTCGCCGAGCAGCCGCCCCCAGTCGTAGGACGCCCCCTGCACCCCCAGCCCGAGGAACGACAGCGCGGCGAAGGCCAGCAGCGCGGAACCGGCGCCGATGGTGGCGTTAACGACGAGCGGTTCGGCGATGTTCGGCAGCACGTGCCGCAGCAGCAGCCGGACCCTGCCCACGCCGGCGATCCGGGCGGCGGCGACGTAGTCGCGTTCGACGACCCCGGCGACCAAGGTCTGCGTCAGCCGGGCGAACCCGGGGGCGGCGGCGCATCCGATCGCCAGCACCGCGCCGGTGGTGCCGACCCCGAAGATCACCGCGAAGAAGAGGGCCAGAAGCAGTCCAGGGAAGGCGACCGTGATGTCGACGACGGTCGCGACGAGCCGGGCCGCGCGCCGCCCGACGACCACCGCCGCGGTCCCCAGCAGCAGCCCCGCGACGACCGCGATGAAGGTGGCCACCAGCGCCAGCCCCACCGACAGACGGGTGGCGACGAGGACGCGCAGGAACAGGTCACGGCCGAGGTTGTCGGTGCCCGCCCAGTGTGACGGCGACGCACCCTCCAGTAGCACGTCGGTGTTGATCGCCGCTGCCTGGTGTCCCCATACCGGCGGTGCGATCACCGCCAGGACGAGGACGCCGCCGAGCAACAGTCCGGCGCCCGCCCCGACCGGGGTGCGGAGCACCGAGAGCCAGCCGGCGGACCGGCCACCGGGACCACGTCCGGCCGGGCGCCGTCCGGCGGGGGAAGGTGTTCTCATGACCATCACTCAGCTCTCCCGGATCGTCGCCGAATGCGGGTCGAGCAGCGCCACGGCCACGTCGACCACCACGTTCACCAGCAGCACTCCGACGCCATAGATCAGGACAATGCCCTGCACCAGCGGATAGTCCTTGGCCAGGATGGAGTGGACGATGGTGTTGCCCAGTCCCTGCCAGGCGAAGACGTTCTCCACGAGCACGGACCCGGCGACCATCGAGCTGAGCAGCAGCCCGCCGACGGTGATCGTCGCTGCCAGCGCGTTCGGCAGCGCGTGCCGCAGATAGAGGGCGGCGGCAGGCAGCCGCTTGGCGCGGGCGGTGCGGATGTAGTCGGCCTCGAGCACCGTCACCATCTGCACCCGGAGCAGCCGGGCCAGCACCGCGGCCGTCCCGACAGCCAGGGACAGCACAGGCAGCACGTACGAACTCGGCGCCGCGCTCCCGGCCACCGGCAGCCAGCCCAGGCTCACCCCGAACACGTAGACGAGCACCACGCCGAGCAGGAAGTCGGGGATCGCGGCGAGCACCACGCTCGTCCCGGTGAACCCCAACTCGGTGCGCCGAGCCCGGCCGCCCCGGGTGAGCACGCCCATCAGGACGCCGACGGGCACCGCGATGACGACCGCGACCGCGAACGCCGTCAGGGCGAGTTGCAGCGTCGCGGGCAGCCGGTCGCCGATCACTTGTGAGGCCGGCAGGTTGAAGGTCATCGAGGTGCCCAGGTCGCCGCTGATGACGTCCCGGAGATAGTGGACGTACTGCACCGGCAGCGGGTCGTCGAGCCCCAGGTCGGCGCGGCGCGCGGCGACCAGGGAAGCGGGCGCGGTCGGGCCGAGCGCGGCGCGGACCGGGTCGCCGGGGATGAGGTGGATCATCAGGAACGCCGCCGTGACCAGCACCCACAGTGACAGGACCAGTCGGCCCGCGCGGCGCGCCGCGAAGCGCACCCAGGTGTTGCCGGTCAACCGGGTCAATGTGCGGGGTGGTGCCTGGCTCAAGGTGGTCACGGCCGTCCTTGTCTCTCCGGTCGGCGGGCGGGGGTCTGCTGGGGTGAGGTGTGCGGATGTGCCGCGGTCAGCGGGCGAGCATCCGGATGCTGGTGGGGACGAGGGAACCGGCATACTCGAACCTGGCGCCGCTGCCGAACGTCTGGATGGCCTGGTTGGCGAACGGGATCACATCGGCGTTCTTGACCAGGGTGCTCTCGGCCGCCAGCCACTCAGGGCAGCCCTTGGTACCGGTGACGCTCGCGGCTTGGGCGACGCCTGTGCTGTAGTCGGTGTTGTCGATGTGCGCGAAGTTGGTACCGGTCGGCGGCACGGGCCCCGACAGGAACGGGACCATCTGGTCGGGCGAGCCCGGGACCAGCGACTCCCAGACGATGTCCCAGTCACCCGTGGAGAAGAGGGTCTGCCCGATACGGGTCAGATCCTGCGGACGGCTGGTGACCTTCACGCCCAGCTTCTGCCAGATCTGCGTGGCGAGTTCGGCCGCTGCCGTCCCACCGGTGCCGAGGAGGCTGGTGTCGAAGGCGAAAGTGAGCGCGAGCTCGCGGCCGTTCTTCTCCCTTACCCCGTCGGCACCGGCTTTCCAGCCCGCGGCGTCCAGGAGCCGTTCGGCCGCGTTCGGGTCGTGTGCGGGCAGCGCCTCGGTGATGGAGTCGCCGGGGCAGACGAGCGGTTCAGCGGCGGTGAACGTCGTGGGCGCGGTGCCCCTGGCCATGGTGAGCACCTTGCGCAACTGAGCCAGGTCAAGCGCCTGAGTCAATGCCCGGCGCACCGAGGTGTCCGCCGTTGGGCGGCCCTTGGCCTGGTTGAACCACATCTCCCCAGTGACCGTGGGGGACTTGGCGGCGAAGAGGTGCGCCCCCTCCAGGCGGGAGGTGTCCGCGCCGGTGACGGTGGCGGCGTTCAGCGCACCGGAGAGCAGGAGGTTCGCGGCCGTCGTCTGGTTGGGGACGATCCTGACGAGGACTATGTCCGGCAGACCCTTCGTGGCGGTGCCGATGCCGTCCGGGCCCCAGGTGTAGCCGGACCGTTTCCGGAACGTGTACTCGTTTCCGGCTACGGACTTGGTGAGCCGGTACGGGCCGGTCCCGAGGGTCTCGTGCGCCAGCGACGACCGGTCCCGCATGCCCTTCGCGCACACCATCGGCAGCCCCGCCAGGCCGTAGAGAACGAACGGGGCCGGACCGGCCAGGGTCATCGTCACCGTGCCGGCGGAGGTGTCGGCCGTGGCGTGGGCGCCTACCGGGAGGAAGACTCCGAGCAGCGGGCTCTTGTTCTCGGGATCAGCGACGTAGTTGATGTTGGCGGCGGCGTCGGCGGCGGTGAACGCCGAGCCGTCGGAGCAGGTGACGCCCTCGTGCAGGCTCAGGACGACTTTCTTGTCGGTCGTCTTCCAGGTGGTCGCCAGACCGGAGACGAGCTTGCCGTCGGCGTCCGAGTTGAGCAGGTGGTCGTAGGCGAACTGGCCGATCTGGATCGCCGTCGCCAATGCCGACGCCTGTGGGTCGAGGTTTCCCGGGTCCGATTCCAGGGCGAACGTGAACGTTCCACCGTCGACGACCTTGCCGGTCCCGGTCCCGGTCCCGATGCCGGTGGCGCAGCCGGTCAGCACCATCGCGCCGGCACATGCCCAGGAGGTCGCTGCGCTCAGTCTCATGTCCTCCCACCTCCTCAAGTGGCCGTAACTGGCCGAATGTGGCTGGTGCGCCATGGTGCCCGAGGCGCCCACCGAGGTGTTGGTACCGGCGGACGAGAACGATCGGACCCACTGGTCGTGACGGACAAGGGTCCGGACCGCAGGCGGTGACACCGGTCCCGCGACGCGGGGAGTGCGAACCGCGGCGCGGCTTTTCGTCGGCGTGTACGAGGCGCCCGATGCCCTCGGCTTCCTAGCCTCCAGCCCCATCAGGGCCTGTCCGCTCATGAACGCCGGACAGACCCTGGCCGACGGGACAGCCCCGCCGGTTTCGTTCTCAAGGAGCCCGTGTGTATGTCTGAGCTGCCCGACACCTCCGCCGACGCGCCGACGACGCCGTTCGCCCGCTGGCTGCGCGACACCGACGAATCCGGTCTACGGCGATTCGAGACCGGCATCCCCGTACGCGACGGCGTCGAACTCGCCGCCGACGTCTACCTTCCCGAAGGCGACGGGCCGGCGCCCGCGATCGTGACCATCACGCCGTACGGAAAGGACAACGTCGGCTTCGCCACCGACGAGGCACGCTTCTACCAGCGGCACGGGTACGTGTTCGTGGCGGTCGACGTGCGGGGGCGGGGCAAGTCGGAGGGCACGTGGGTGCCGTTCGCGAGTGACCCCGACGACGGCTACGACATCGTCGAATGGGTCGCCGCACAGTCCTGGTGCACCGGCAAAGTCGGTATGACCGGCCTGAGTTACATGGGCTGGACCCAGTGGGCGGCGGCCTCGCGCAGGCCCCCGCACCTGACCTGCATGGTCTCCACGTCGGCGGCCGGCCGCTGGCAGCAGGAGATCCCGTTCACCAACGGCGCCTTCCAGCTGTACTTCGCCTGGTGGGCGTTCGCCACCCGCCGCCGCATCTCCGAGATCCACGCCATGGCCACCATGGACTGGGACCGCCTGCTGCCCACCCTGCCCTACGACGCCATCGGCACCGAACTCGGCATCCCGCAGGACAACTGGCGGCTGCTCACCGGCCGGGACCGCCTCGACGAATTCTGGCAGGCGCTGCGCTTCGACGACGGCTACGACCGCATCGACATCCCCTGCCTGCACGTCACCGGCTGGTACGACCTGGAGGACCTGCTCGGCGCGTTCCACCACTACGAACACATGGCCGCGGGCTCCCCGGCCGCCGACTCGCAGTATCTGCTGGTCGGACCGTGGAGCCACCTGAAGTCCCGCTACCCCGACCGCTATTACGCCGGCCGCGACCTCGGCCCGGACGCGGCCTGGGACATGGACGCCGAGCACCTGCGATGGTTCGACCACTGGCTGAAGAAGGAGGGGCCGGGGCTGGACGACGTGGCGAGGATCCGCCTCTTCGAGCCCGGCACCGACCAGTGGCGTACCCCGGCCACCTGGCCGATGGCGACATCCGAGCGGTCCCTGTTCCTGGGCCGCCAGGACGAGGAGGGTCTCCTGACCGCCACCGCTCAGGAGCAGGAGTCCTCGACCGCCTACCGGTACGACCCCGCCGACCCGGTGCCGACCCAGGTGGACGTGCGGGCCTATCCCGTCGAGGACGTGCCACTGCTGCAGGATGCCAACGAGGCCCGCCCGGACGTGCTGACCTTCACCGGTCCGTCGCTGGAGACGGAGACCAGGATCTCGGGATGGGGCCGCGTCGAACTGTTCGCCTCGTCCGACTGCGACGACACCGAGTGGCACGTGAAGCTCTGCGACGTCCACCCGGACGGCCGGTCCTACAAGGTCACCCAGGGCTGTCTGCGGGCCGCGTGCCGTGACTCGCTGGTCGAACCGGCTCCGCTGACGCCGGACGAGATCACCAGGTTCGTCGTGGAACTCTGGCCGACCCAGCATGTGTTCCTGCCCGGCCACCGGGCGCGGGTCACCGTCACCAGCAGCGACTTCCCGTGGTTCGCCCGCAGTCTGAACCGGTTCGGTGTGGTGGCGACCCAGGCGGAGGCACGGGTCGCCCTCAACACCGTCATGCACGGCGGGGACCACCCGAGCAGGCTGGTGCTGCCGGTGGTGGACGCGGCGGCACAGTGACACGAGCGGCGTCGCCTCCCAGGCCATCAGACCGAGGCGACGCCGCATCGTTCAGTCACCGTGTCAGGCGCCGGTCCGCCCGACCGGTGTGCAGGTACTGAGCGTGGCCGGCGCCGTCGTCCCCGACGAACGTGTGCGGCGCGTGCACCCCCGCCTCGGCCTGGGCGGCGAGCAGGGTGTCGCCGCGCAGGTGCAGCAGCTCGAAGCGCTGCGGCGTCATGCCCAGGCTCACGGCGACCGGGGTCGGCCTCTGGTCCGCCCAGACACGGCCATCGGCGTCCTGGCTGACCGTGCTCTCGGCCATCCGGGAGGCATACGTGCCGACGTACCGCGAGGCGTCCACGCGGCGGGGTTCGGCCGATGGCACCGGGTACTTCGGCACGGTCACGCCGGCGAGCTCGCCCAGGATGTGCGCGAGGACGGTCTCGAACAGCGGAATCACCTCACCGCCGTTGGTGAGCAGCGCGACCGCCACGCCCCGCTCGGGCACCACCCGCAGGAAGGCACGCTGTCCGATGGTGCCGCCGTCATGGCCGACCACACGGCCGCCCGGCCAGTCGAACAACTGCCAGCCAAGACCCCAGGACGTGTCCGTGCCCAGGTACGGCACATCCACCTGGCGTTCCTGCATTGCCCGCACGCTCCCCGCGCTCAACGCGCGGTGGCCCGGGGCCATGTGCAACCGGGCGAAAGCGATCAGGTCGCGCGGGCTCATGGCCAGCATGGCCCCGGCGGCCACGTTGGACCGGGTGATGGACCAGACGGGCGCCGGCTGTGGCTCGGCCCCCGGTTCGGCGGTGAGGTGGCCAACGGCGGCGCGGTGCAGGAGCGCCTCGTATGGGCTCGCGGCAGCATGACCGAGGCCGAGCGGCGCGAAGAGATGACGGCGCAGGCAGTCGTCGTACGACGCACCGCGCAGAACCTCGACGATGCGGCCGAGGACGCAGTAGCCGGCGTTGTTGTACGAGAACATCTCCCCTGGTGCGAACAGCTGGGGCACATCGGCGAGGGTGGCCACGTACTTCTCCACACAGTCGTCGCCGACACCGGTGTCCGTGAAGATGTCGCCCTCGAACCCCGCGGTGTGGGCCAGCAGTTGGCGCACGGTGATGGCCGCCGCTGCGCCATCGTCGGCCAGCACGAAATCGGGCAGGTAGCGGCGCACCGAAGCATCGAGGTCGAGTCGGCCTTCGTCGACGAGCTGCATGACCAGGGTGGCTGTCCAGACCTTGGTGATGGAGCCGATCTGGAACACCGAGTCGGTGGTCGCCTCGACACCGGTCGCCTTGCTCAGCACGCCGCTGGCGAAGTCGACGGCCTCATCACCGACGCACACCGCGATGGCGGCGCCCGGAACCTGGTGCTCTGCCAGCAGGCCGGGCAGCCTCGCCCGGATCCACGTCTCGACTTCGTTCAGGTTCGCCATGGGGGAGCACTCCAGCCAGGAAATCTTGCGGGTCACCGGATGGTAGGCGCGGCCACGACGACGAAGTTCGTGCCGCCGGACGATTCAGCGCCCGCACGTTCGTGCTCGCGGCGCACCGCCCGGCGGACGCGATGTGCGTTCCGGTCTTTCGGGAGGGGCAGGTGCGCTGGCCGCGGCGTCGCCGGGCGGCTACGGCGGCGGCTGGGTGAACGAGCCCTGCTCCTCGCCCACGGGAGCCGACCCGACCATTTGGACACGTGACCAGCAGCGGCCGGGAACAGTCAGAAACACCAAGAGAAAGGCCAGCCCAGGCGGTAAGTGAGGGCGCCAACCGGGCAACAAAATGCCTGATCAGAGGCCCTCTGTGACTCACTCGGGCCAGGGGTGGCGGCCCCGGTCGTCCTCTCCAGCCCCCGCGCTCCGAGCAGGTTAGATACGAAGTGCGGGCTGCCTCGGGGGGATCAGCTTCTTGGTGACCGCAGCCCCGAACGCCCCCGACAGCCTTGTCTCCGACCGCACCGCCCAAGTCTGAACAGCGGTCCCCAAACGGATCAGCACGCCTCATCGGCTATCACGCACCAACTCGTTGGTCTGTGCGGACTGTTCCGCACTGTTGGCGGTACTGGCTCGGAGAGATGCCGTACGCGGCCCGGAACGCCTGGTTGAAATGCGCGGGGCTGGTGAAGCCCCAGCGCGCCGCGATGGCGTTGATCGGGCTGGCTGCCAGCCGGGGGTCGGCGAGGTCGCGCCGGCACTGCTCCAGGCGGCGCTCGCGGACCCATCCGGCGACGGTGTGGCCGTCCTGCTGGAACAGCTTGTGCAGATACCGCAGGGAGATGTGGTGCGCGGCGGCGATCGTGTCCGGGGTCAGCCGCGCGTCGCCCAGGTTGTCCCGGATGAACGCGTGGATCCGGGCCATCAGCGCTCGCCGTCTGGTGTGGGCCGGCACGGCGCTCCCGGTGTCCAGCGCGTCGGCCAGCGCCGCGATCAGCACGTCGAGCGTCAGGGTGGTCAGCCGGGCGGCGTCGGACGGACTGAGTTCGTCGAAATGCCGGGCGAGTTGGAGCATGAACTGTGAGGACAGCGCGCCGATGCCCCGGGCCCCCGGGATGCGGATCGCGCTCAGAGTCCGCAGTTCGCGGGGCTGCAGTGGCAGGAACGAGCGCGGGAAGCCCAGAAGCAGCAGCCGGCTCACCGAAATATGCTCCTGGAACTCGGCTTGGTAGGGGCGTGAGGTGTCGAAGAGGACCAGGTCGCCCACTCCGAACACCGTGCACCGGCCGTCCTGCGTCACCCTGCCACCACCCCGCTCGACGCAGACCAGCTTGAATGCCTCGGGGGCGGACTGGCGGATGTGCTTGGGCGTGCGGTGGACCGTATGCCGCGTGCTGGTCATCAGCGCCGCCTGCACCGGGCCGAACTCGGTGACACCGACGTCGGCCTGGAAGTCGTTCTCCAACTCCCGTTCGCAGCCCAGTTCGTAGGGCACCCAGAGCTTCGAACTCACTTCACGCCAGAAGGCGAACCGTTCTCCCGCCGCTACATGCAGGACAGGCTACGAAACGATGGCAGGGGAACTGCGACGGCAGCCGCCGTGCGGCCTCGCCCGGTCCGTCAGCCGCCGTCGGTGGGCAGCGGGTCGGCGGCGCCGAGGACGCGCAGGATCTCGACCAGTGTCGAAAGTTGCTGACCGGTGAGCGGTTCGAACAGCTCCTCCGCCGCCGCTTCGTAACCGGCCGTCCACTCCTCGGCCAGTGCCGCCCCTTCCGCTGTCACCCTGAGAAGGACGGAACGGCGGTCGTCCGCGCTGGCATGCCGCTCAAGCAGTCCGTCGCGGACGAGCGCCTCGACCAGGCTGGACGCGGTCCCCTGGGCGATGCCGACCGCGAGCGCCAGCTCGGTGAGACGGATGGGCTGCGACCGTGCCACCTCCACCACCAGGCGGGACCTCGGTGTGGACACCCCGTGCTCGCCGAGACGCTCGTTGAAGTGACGCACGAGAACCTTCGCCGTGCGGCTGAATTCGTCGGCGACCTGTGCTGCCGTGAGCTTCCCGCCCTGGGGCACCGCCCACCTCCTCCTTGACGCCTCCATCATACGGAAGGTTTCATAGACGTAGATGTATCGGTATCGAACTATTCGGCGCCTATGCATTAGGAGGGGCGGTCATGCTCGCGCGCACCCGGCGTGGCGACCGACATCGCGCGTACGGAGAGTGCGCGCTCAACCGTGCGGAGTGGAACCATGAAGATCTTCGTCACCGGCGGCAGCGGTTTCGTCGGCAACGCTCTCGTCCATCGCCTTGTCGCCGAAGGACACGACGTCACGGCACTCGCCAGGTCGGGAGCCGGCATTCGGCGCGTACATGCGGCCGGCGCCCAGCCCATTCCCGGGGATCTCACCGGCCTCCGCCAGGACGCCTCTCCGGCACCGAGCTGGCTCGCCGAGCTACAGGGGGCCGACGCGGTCGTGCACGTCGCGGCTCACATGGAGTTCTGGGGGCCCGACGCGCTCTTCGAACAGGCCAATCAGATCCCGACTGTCGCCCTGCACGCCGCGAGCGTCGCGGCCGGGGTGCGACGCTTCGTACTCGTCAGTGCCGCATCGGTCTCCACCGGCAGCCGGCGCCGTCCCGTCGTCGACGAGTCGACACCGGAGGGCCGCCCGAACATCGCCTACAGCCGCGTCAAGCTGGCCACCGAGCGTGCCCTCCGGGACGCGCACAGCGGGAGCACCGAGCTGGTGGTACTCCGCCCGCCGTTCATCTGGGGCCGCGGGATGACGACGATCGACGAGATGGCCGGGGTCGCCAGGGCCGGACAGTTCGCCTGGATCGACCACGGCAAGCACATCGTCGACTTCGTGCACGTCGAGAACCTGGTCGGCGCCCTGCTCCTCGGGCTCACACGCGGCCGCCGCGGAGGCGCCTACTACGTAACCGACGGCACCCCGATGCCCATCCGCGACTTCCTGACCCCCTTGCTGGCCACCCGCGGCGTGGACCTGTCCAACAGTCGCAGCGTCCCCCTGGCGATAGCGGCGCCCACGGCAGCGATGATGGACCGCACGGCGCGCCTGCTTCGCCGGAAGTCCGCTCCCCCGCTGACGAACTGGCTCGTAAGCTTCACCGGCCGGGACCGTTCCTACGACATCACCGCCGCGAGGACCGAACTGGGCTACTCACCCGATGTGACACTGGAGAAGGGCTTGGCGGAGATGAGCCTCTCCTGAGACATCCTGAGACGCCCGGGGCGGTCACCCGGAGTGCGGAAGCCTCGCCAGTGGCCAGGGCTCCGTCGTTCTCGCGGTCGGCCCGACAGAGCCGGTACGGGCCTGAGCCTGATGGCTCACCGGTCACGCGGGTCTCACCAGGCCCGCGTCATAGGCGAAGATCACCGCCTGGACGCGATCCCGGGCCCCGATCTTCGCCAGCACCCGGCTCACATGCGACTTGACCGTCGATTCGGCGAGCGAGAACCGCTGGGCGATCTCGGTGTTGCTGCAACCGGTGGCCATCGCGGTGAGGACTCCGCGTTCGCGTTCGGTCAAGGCGCTGAGCCGGCGCTCCTGTTCGACGGTCCGGCCGGGCATCCGATCGGCGAACGCGTCGAGGAGCTTGCGGGTCAGTCCGGGGGCGATGACGGCGTCCCCGGCGGCCACCGCCCGTACACCGGCGATGAGTTCGTCGGGCAGAGCGTCCTTCAGGAGGAAGCCGCTGGCTCCGGCGCGCAGTGCCGCGTACGCGTACTCGTCCAGGTCGAAGGTGGTGAGGACCAGGACCCGGGAGCGGCCACCCGACCGCACGATGCCGCGGGTGGCCTCGATCCCGTCCATGCCAGGCATGCGGACGTCCATCAGTACGACGTCGGGACGGAGTTCGGCGGCCTTGCGCACCGCTTCGGCTCCGTGCGTGGCCTCGCCGACCACGCTCAGATCTGGGTGCTGCTCCATGAGCATGCTGAAGCCGAGCCGTTGCAGGGCCTGGTCGTCGACGATGAGAACGGTGGTCATACGGGACGCTTCTCCGTGGGTGCCGGGGTGGTCATGCGGGACGCTTGCTCGTGGGTGCGGAGCGGGTCTCGATCACGAAGCGGGCCTGGACGGTCCAGCCGCCGCGGTCGTTGGGCCCCGCGGTCACGCTCCCGCCGTACAGGGCGGCCCGCTCGCGCATGCCGACCAGGCCGCGGCCGTCGTCGTTGGCCCCTGCGCTGAGCGCCGGTCCGGTGTCATCGACTGTGAGGTGTACGGCGGAGTCGTCGGCGGTGATCGTCACCTGGGCGGCGGTCTCGGCCACCGCGTGCTTGAGGGTGTTCGTCAGGGCCTCCTGGACGACGCGGTACACGGCGAGCTGGAGGCCGGGCGGCAGGTCCGTCCGGTCGCCCTCGGTGCGCAGCGTGACGGCGGGGCCCGCGGCGCGTACCCGCTCCAGCAGCGGACCCAGGTCGCTGAAGCCCGGCTGGGGGGCGAGCGGGGTGCCCTCGGCCGCGGTCCGGTCGTCGTCGCCGATGACGGCGAGCAGGCGGCGCAGTTCGGCCAGGGCGCCGCGGCCGCTGTCGGCGATGATGCGCAGGGTCTCGGCGCCCCGTTCCGGTTTCGCCTCGGTCAGTCCGGCGGCACCGCTCGCGAGGCCGACGATGACGGCGAGGGTGTGGCCGAGGATGTCGTGCATCTCGCGGGCGACCCGGGCGCGTTCGGCGGCGACGGCGAGCCGGGCCCGCTGGTCGCGCTCCACCTCCAGGCGTACGGCGCGTTCGTGCAGGGCTCTGATGTACGCGTTGATCACCCGGGCGACCAGGCCCGCCGCGGCGACGGCCGCCACGAGGGCCGCCTGGACGAGCGCCAGCACCCAGGTCTGCAGGGCCATCTCCTGTCCGTCGCCGCGGACGACGACGGACAGGGCCGTCTGCGCGACCGCGATCCCCAGACAGACCGCGAGCTGGACGGGCCGGCCGGCGCGGCCCACATTGAGAAGCGCCATCACCCGCGCGGACTCGGAGCCCGTGTTGGCGTCCAGGGAGAGTGCCACCGCGGAGACGGCCGAGGCGAGACCGAAGATCAGGATGGGGCGCTGCTGCCGCCACAGCAGCGGGACGCAGAAGGCGGCCATCAGGGCGAGCAGCACCGGTAGGCCGGGCCCCGGGCCGTCGTCCGCGTTCTGCAGGGCCGGGATGCCGATCAGCACGCAGAACAGCGGCACGCCCAGGCGCCTGAACCACGGACTGTTCCGGTCCGCCCGCATGGTCCGCCTGAGCATGCGCACGATCAGGACGTCCGAGCGCCGCCCCGCCCCGCCCAGCAGCGCCTCGGGCGCGAACAAGGAGCCCGACGCTTCGGCCGCGGTCGGTGTGGTCACGTCGTACGCCCTCTCGGTACGTGTACCGCCCGCCGGTCCCCGGGGGGAGTGGACCGGCGGGCGGGGCGGTTGGTCACGGCGGCGGTGCGGACCGCGAACGGGCGGTCTTCGGGCCGTACGCCCTGCCCCGGATCGTACGGCGGCCGCTCAGCCCTTCCCGATGGGTACGCGCTCGGGCTCCGCCGCGCTCCGCGAGGACCCGTCCAGCAGATGCCGCAGCTTCTCGCCCTCCACGTCCACGTTGGGCAGCAGCCGGTCCAGCCGGCCGGGCAGCGACCAGGCACGGTGGCCGAGCAGCGCCATGACCGCGGGAACGATGGTCATCCGCACCACGAACGCGTCGAAAAGGACCGCGGCGGCCAGGCCCAGGCCCATGGACTTGATGATCGCGGTGTCGCTGAAGACGAACCCGGAGAAGACGGCGATCATGATGACCGCGGCTGCCGTCACCACCCGGGCTCCGTGCCGGAAACCGGCGACGACCGCCTCCTTCGGCTCGGCCCCGTGGACGTACTCCTCCCGCATCCGGGTCACCAGGAAGACCTGGTAGTCCATGGCGAGGCCGAACACCACACCGATCATGAAGATCGGCAGGATGCTCACAACCGGGCCGGTCTGCTCGACCCCCAGAACGTCCGCGAACCAGCCCTTCTGGAAGACCGCGACGACGACACCGAGGGTCGCGAGGATGCTGAGCAGGAAGCCGACGGCCGCCTTGAGCGGGACCAGGACCGAGCGGAACACCAGCATCAGCAGGATCAGCGCCAGGCCGACGACCACGCCCAGATACGGGACCAGGGCGTCGCTCAGCTTGTCGGAGATGTCGATGTTGAGGGCGGTGGGGCCGGTGACCATCAGCTCGGCGCCGGTGTCATCCCGCAGGTCCGCGCTCCGGTCGCGCATGTCGGAGACGAGGTCGACCGTCTCCTCGCTGCTGGGCGCTGAGACCGGGACGGCGCGGATCAGCGCCACGTCACCGCTCTCGTTGAAGGCGGCGGGGCTCACCGAAGCGACGTCCGGAAGAGTGTCGAGCAGCGCCACCGCCTCCTCGACCGCGGCCTTGGGGTCGGCGCTGCCGCGGGTGTCGACCACGACCGACAGGGGGCCGTTGTAGCCGGGGCCGAAACCGTCGGCGATGGTGTCGTAGGCGATGCGCTGGGTGCTGCCGGGGGTGGCCGACTCGTCGCCGGGCATGCCCAGTTCGAGCGACAGGGCCGGGGTGGCGAGCAGCAGCAGACCGGCGACCGAGGTGACGAGGACCTTCACCGGATGGCGCAGCACGAACTTCGACCAGCGCACGCCCGTGGAATCGCGCTCCCCGCGCTCGACGGCCCGCATCCGGCGCGACGTGAGCCTCCCGGTCGTGATCCGGCGTCCGGCGAAGCCGAGGATCGCGGGGAGCAGCGTGAGGGCGACGATCACGGCGACGACCACGGCGAACGCGGCGCCGAGCCCGATGTCCGTGAGGACCTTGATGCCGATGACGCTGAGCCCGGCCAGCGCGATCACCACGGTGAGCCCGGCGAACACCACCGCCGAACCGGCCGTGCCGAGTGCCCGCCCGGCGGCCTCCTCCGGCGTGTGACCGTCCTTCAGCTCACCCCGGTAGCGCGAGACGATGAACAGGGCGTAGTCGATGGCCACCGCCAGGCCCAGCATCAGTGCCAGCGTGCTCGTGTTGGAGCTGAGGTCGACGACCGAAGTGGCGAGAGTGATCGAGACGATGGCCAGGCCGACGCCGAACAGTGCGGTCAGCAGCGGCAGTCCGGCCGCGACCAGCGAGCCGAAGGTGATGACCAGGACGACGGCGGCGATCAGGATGCCGATCAGCTCGGTCGTGCTCTGGTGGGGCTGCTCGGCGACGGCCGTCCCGCCCATGCTGACCCCGAGGCCGGCCCGCTCGCCCTCCGCGGCGATGTCCTCCAGGTCCGTGCGGGCCCGGTCGCTGACGTCGGTGTCGCCGACTTCGTAGGTCACCTGCGCGTAACCGATCGTGCCGTCCTCGCTGACGGTGCCGCTGGTGTACGGGTCGGCCACCGTCTTCACCTGGTCGGCCTTGCCGAGGCCGGCCACCAGGGACTCCACCTCGGCCTTGTGCGCGCCGGACGTCAGCTTCTGCCCGTCCGGCGCCTCGAAGACCACCCGGGCCGTGGCCCCGTCGGCCGAAGCCTGCGCGAACTCCTCGTTCAGCAGGTCCAGCGCCTGCTGGGACTGAGTGCCGGGGATGCTGAAGGTGTCCGTCGTCTTGCCGACCACCCCCATGGCGCCGATGCCGACGACGGCCAGCACGGCCAGCCACAGCGCGAGGACGAGCCTTCGCCGCCGGAATGAGAACCGGCCGAGCCGGTAGAGGAACGTGGCCACGGAGAACTCCCGGGGGGCGTACGGAGGACGGGACAGGGCCGCGATCGGCCCGCACTCCACGCTAGGAACGCCTCAGCGCCGTCCGTTGGGTCCACGGAGGCGAACAGGACGGACGGCAGCGGTACCGCGGTGCCACCCGGGGCTCCTCCTCAAGATGTACGCGGGCCCCGGTCGTCCTCTCCAGCCCCACCGCCGTACCGGCGATCAGGCCGGACCGGTGACCCGCCTCACACTCGGCTCCTGTCAGCAATCGCCGGGCCATCTCGTTCAAGGGGCACGCGAACGAGACAGGAGCCACGCCATGAAGCACCGAATCGTCGTACTCGGCGCCGGGTACGCCGGGGCCTTCGCCGCCGGGAATCTGGCCCGTCGGCTCTCGCCCGCCGACACCGAGATCACCGTCGTCAACGCCGCGCCCGAATTCGTCGAGCGGATGCGGCTCCATCAGCTCGCGGTCGGCCAGGACATGGCGGTCCGCAAGCTCGCCGATGTCTTCGCGGGCACCGGGGTGCGGCTGCGGCTGGCGCGCGTCACCGGGGTCGACCCCCAGCGCAGGACCGTAGCCGTGACCGGCGAGGAGGGCGCGGAGAGCAGGGACAGTGAGCTCGCGTACGACACGCTTCTCTACGCGCTCGGCAGCTCCGTCGCCCACCATGGCGTGCCCGGCGTGGCCGAGCACGCATTCGATGTGACCGGGCGCTCCTCCGCGCTGCGGCTGCGCGAGCGCCTGGCCCGGCTGGACGCGGGCGGCACCGTGCTCGTCGTGGGTGAAGGGCTGACCGGTATCGAGACCGCCACCGAGTTCGCCGAGTCCCGGCCCGACCTCTCGGTCGCGCTCGCCGCCCGTGGCGAGCTGGGCGCCTGGCTCTCCCCGAAGGCCCGCCGTCATCTGCGCCGGGCCTTCGATCGGCTCGGTGTCACCGTCCACGAGAACACCCGCGTCGAAGCCGTCGAGCCGACCCGGGCCGTCGCCGCCGACGGCACGTCCATCCCCGCCGACGTGACCGTGTGGTCGGCCGGGTTCGCCGTGCACCCCATCGCGGCCGCCAGCGGTCTGGAGGTCGCCGAGACCGGCCAGATCGTCGTCGACCGCACCATGCGCTCGCTCTCGCACCCGGACGTCTACGCCGCCGGTGACTGCGCCTACGCGATCGGCGAGAACGGCCGGCCGCTGCCGATGTCCTGCGCATCGGCCGGCTTCACCAACATGCAGGCGACCGCCGCGATCATCGCGCGCCTGACGGGCGACGAAGTCCCGGCCACCGGGCTGAAGTACCAAGGCAACCACATCAGCCTCGGACGGCGGGACGCGATCATCCAGATGGTGGACAGGGACGTCCGGTCGAAGTCCTGGTATCTGGGCGGCAGGACCGCCGCGCGGATCAAGTCGGGCATCCTCAATGGGGCCGGATGGAGCATCGCCCACCCGA
Organism: Streptomyces sp. NPDC058665; assembly: GCF_042714995.1. Classification (NCBI taxonomy): domain Bacteria; kingdom Bacillati; phylum Actinomycetota; class Actinomycetes; order Kitasatosporales; family Streptomycetaceae; genus Streptomyces; species Streptomyces sp. NPDC058665. The sequence continues at coordinate 42,039 of NZ_JBHXRX010000025.1, read as the reverse complement.
CCTTCGGCATGCCGAAGCGCCGCCGACGTCTGGCCACCGCGCCCGACCGGGCAGCCGTACAGGTCGCCGCTTAGGCTCATCCGTATGGAGAGCGCGGCCATCGATCGGTTCGAGGCCAGCCGGGGCCGGCTGGCCTCGCTCGCGTACCGTCTGCTCGGCTCGGCCGCCGACGCCGAGGACGCCGTCCAGGACGCGTTTCTGCGCTGGCAGGCCGCGGACCGCGGACGGGTCGAGGTGCCGGAAGCCTGGCTGACCAAGGTCGTCACCAATCTCTGCCTCGACCGGCTCCGCTCCGCGCGGGCGCGCCACGAGCGGGCGGCCGGTGACTGGCTGCCCGAGCCGCTCCTCGACGGCGACCCGATGCTCGGCCCCGCCGACACCTTCGAGCAGCGCGAATCGGTGTCCCTGGCCGTACTGACCCTTCTGGAACGCCTCTCGCCGGTCGAGCGGGCCGTCTACGTCCTGCGTGAGGCCTTCTCGTACAGCCACGCCGAGATCGCCGGGATCCTCGACCTCACCGAATCCGCGAGCCAGCAGCATGCCCACCGGGCCAGGACCCGGGTCGCCGCCGAGCGCCGCCGCGGCGGCGAAGCCGACCCCGCGTCCGCGCGCCGGGTCGTCGAGGAGTTCCTCGCCGCCGCCGCGTCGGGGCGCACCGACCGGCTGGTGGAACTGCTCACCGACGACGTGACGGCCATCTCTGACGGCGCCGGACTGGCCAAGCGGCTGATGCGGTACAAGACGCCCGAGCGGGTCGCGTCCTTCGTACGGGCGGGCTTCAAGTCCACCCCGGCGAAGCGGCGGTTGGTGGGCGGCTCGCCCGCGATCCATATCGCGCGGGTCAACGGCTCCCCGGCCGTCGTCGCCGTACTCGAAGGACGAGTCGTGGGCGCCGTGGCGCTCGAAGTCAGCGACGGCAAGGTCGCGTCGCTGCGGGGCATCGCCGCGACGGACCAGCTCACGCGCCTCAACAAGGCCTGGCAGCAGCACGAACCCGAGGCGCCGGTCATCAGCGCGTGGTGACAGGAGTCGGAGAAGCGGGAGTCGGAGGGACGGGTGTCGGAGAGGCAGGAGTCGGAGCGCGTACGGCGCCCACAACTCCCCACCGCGCCCGCGACGTCAGCCCTGCGCCCTCGCCCGGCGGGAGACAACCGCGCGCAGCACCCGCTGGCCCTCGGTCGAGAGGTCGAGCGCCTGGCGCAAGCCCGCCGCGCCGGCTGTTTCGGACAGGATCTCCAGGATCTGGATCTGCCGGCGCAGTTCGCCGGTGACCAGTGGCCCGGCGGTGAACGGGCCGATGCCGGGTCTGCCTTCGTCGCCTTCGGCCACTCCCGTACGGCAGCGTTCGACCCAGTCGCTGTACGCGCCGTCCGCTGCCGTGCCCGGCGCGCCGATGGTCCGGTCGCCCACCACGTCGAACTGCTGGTGGATCTCCAGGGCCACCACCGAGCAGCTGTCGGACCAGGCGCGCAGCGGTTCGGCCGCCCACTCGGATGGCGCGGCGGCGAGCATCTTCCGTACGAGGAGGGCCGTTTCGTCGTTGATGACGGCCGCTTCCATGGCTTCCCTGGCCGCCGCGAGGCGCGGGGCCCAGGTGTCGGCGCCGTCGGCGATGCCCGCCCAGAGCGGGCGCAGGACCTCGCCTTCGTCGGCGAGCAGCGGCAGGCAGCGGTCGAGGCAGGCGACCCCGCTCGCGGCGAGCCCTCGCTCATCCGCCTGAACGATCAGTTCCACCAGGCTCATTCACGTCTCCCGTCGCGGGCAGAATACTGCTCATTAAAGCGCCCGGCGGCTGAAAAACGTCACGGATGGCTCAGAAAGTTAGGTTCGGTTCGTGCGGAAGACCCGCCCAACGACCGCTACGTCCCCAATCGGGCTACTCGGTCACCTTGTTCGCCAGCGCCCTGAACTGGGGCCAGGTGAGCGACGGTTGGACCGGGTTCCACACCTTCTGCGACATCGCCGCCAGTGGCAGCCGGATCCCGGCCGCCACCTGGTCCTGGGTCTGCGCGTTCGCGATGTCGCCCCAGACCGCGAACCGCGCGCCGAGGATCTGCTTCGAGTACTTCCGGGGCACCGGGGTCGTGCCGCGCAGGACGAACGGGGTCCACTGCTCGTAGATCCGCTGCCCGGTCGGGTACACGAAGTTGTTCGGCTGGCCGAGCACGTAGTAGAGGAACTCGTCGTTGAGGTTCACCACCGGCCGGCCCTCGCGCAGATAGTCCAGCGGGGGCCGGGCGCCGATCTCCCTGCCCGTCCAGTAGTTGACCTGGAGGTCCTGGTCGGCCTTGACGACACCGCCGGCGAAGAAGCCGTCGTTCCAGGCCTGGACGTCCCGCTTCTTCGGCCGGACCACGGCCGCGCGGTCGTTCATCCAACCGGTCGCCAGATCCTGCACCGTGGCGTCGGCGCCGTACTTCTTCCGTGCGGCGGCGGCCAGTTGGGGGAAGGACGCCTCGGGGTTCCGGACCACGAGCGCCTGGTATTCATCGGCACCGATGTGCCAGAACGGCCCGGGGAACAACGTGTCGTACTCACGCAGGAGTTCGTCCACGATCTTCGCGGCGGCGGGCTTCGAGATGTCGATGGCCCCGCGGGTGATCTGCCCGTTCGCGTTCCGGAGCTGGAGCTCGGGATGGGGTGCCATGACGGCGCCCAGATGCCCCGGTGAGTCGATCTCCGGGATGATCGTGATGTGCAGCCGGCTCGCGAGGGCGATGATCCCGCGGACCTGGGCCTTGGTGAGGTGCTGCTCCGAGACGATCTCGGGGTGGGTGTCCGAGGCGATACGGAAGCCCTGGTCGTCGGAGAAGTGCAGGCCCAGCTGGTTGAGTTTGAGGTCGGCCATCTCGCGCAGCCGGTCCTCGATCCAGCCGGGTGTGTAGTACTTGCGCGCGATGTCCAGGTTGAGTCCGCGCTGCGGGCGGTCGGGCCGGTCCCGTACGACACCCTCCGGTATCGCGCCGTCCGCGAGTACGGACTGCTTGAGCGTGCGCGTCCCGTAGAAGACCCCGGCCTCGTCGGGTCCGGCGATCCGGACGCGTCCTTCGCGTGCGGTGAGGGTGTACGACTCGGGGCCCGCCTGCTTGCCCGACTCCAGGGCCAGTTCGACGTCACCGGCCTTGGCCGCGACCGCGCCCCGGTAGTCGATCTTCAGCTCCGACGCGAGGAGCTTGCCCTCGTCGGCCAGCTTCCCGCTGTTCTTCGCGATGACGACGCCGCTGTTGCCGCCGGGACGCCAGCCGGGGCCGCGGGCCGCTTCGTGCTCCCGTACGGAGGGCACGGTGCGCGGCGCCTTCGAGAGCGCGAAGCTGCCCGAGGGGGTGGGTGCGGCCGGGCGGGTGTCGGACCGGGCCGACGACGCGTCGGCGGAGGTGCCCGTCGGCGCACCGCGGTCGGAGGGGGTGGTGTCGGACCAGGCCACCACCGTGAGGGTGACGGCGGCCGCCACGACAGCGGCGCCGCCCACCAGAGTCCCCGGGGAGTTCCACCTCATGCGTGACCGTCCCTGGTAGGAGAAATAGGAAGGAAGTAGGGCGAACGTCCCATGTCCACGCCCATCGCGCGAGCCGAAGACGTCACGTCCGGGTGAAATTCGCGCATCTGTCGGGCGCCCGCCACCTGCCCTCGATAGCGTGACGAAACATTCGTCTCGCCCTTATCTGCCTTCACTTCCGCCACCACTCCTGTCACCTCCTGTCACCCGTTCGGCCGCCTGTCCGGAGTCGCCGGCTGAGCCTCCGGCCCTGGGCCGCCCGAGCCGTGACGCCGCGTCCGAGGAGCCCCACGCTGTCCAGCGATTCCCACGCCGGTCTGGCACGCTTCAACGCCGCCCCGGCAGACACCGTCGAGAACGCGCTGCTGGCCTGCTGCGGAAACCGCCGCTGGGCCCGCCGGCTCGCCGACCACCGCCCGTACCCCACCGTCGACGCGCTCCTCGCCGCCGCGGACGAGGCGAGCTACGACCTGTCCGGGGCCGACCTCGCCGGCGCCCTGGCCCATGAGACGTCCCCCGGCCCGCACCACGGGGCGCCGCTCGCGGCCCGCACCGCGCTGCGGGCGGCACACGCGGCGTACGAGAGCGGTTTCGGCCACGCGTTCGTCATCAGTCTCGACCGCTACCGCCCCGAGGAACGTCTGAACCAGATGCTGACCAGGATCCGCGAGAGGCTGGCCCACGACCCCGACGAGGAACGCGCGGTCGCCGCCGACGAACTGCGCCGGCTCGCGCGATCAAGGGTCGCACGCCTGGTGAATCACGCCGGACACGAGCCCGGCGGCCACCCCGGCGGCCGCCCCGGCCTCCCCCCGGCGCCGCGCCGAGCGGAAGCGCCCGCTCCCCGCGTTTCGCAGGAATCGAACGACTACGGCCGTCCGGATAGCCCGTCCGTGGCTGTTTGACCACCTGTTTGATCACACGAGCGGGCCCCCGGGCAATCGAGCCGACAAAGCGTCGCTACGATGGCCAGGGCCGGTGGACCGTACCCGGCCGGGCGCGACCGACACCACTGTGCTTCATCGAGTAGAAGATGGCGGCCGGCCCCGATCCCCGCTCCCGGAGGGCTTTTCCGTGCCGGCTGGAACGCTGTACCGCGGCCGGGAAGGAATGTGGTCATGGGTGGCTCATCGAGTCACCGGCGTCGCCATCTTCTTCTTCCTGTTCGTCCATGTGCTGGACACCGCACTCGTCCGCGTCTCCCCCGAGGCCTACGACGATGTCGTAGCGACCTACAAGACGCCCATCGTCGGTGTACTGGAATACGGCCTCGTGGCCGCCGTCCTCTTCCACGCGCTCAACGGCCTGCGCGTCATCGCCGTGGACTTCTGGTCCCAGGGCGCGCGCTATCAGAAGCAGATGCTCTGGAGCGTCCTGGGTGTCTGGCTCGTCCTCATGCTGGGCGCCATCTACCCCGTACTCGGCCATGCCGCACGCGAACTCTGGGGGAGCTGACCCGATGTCCGCAGACACCACCGCGACCGGCTCCACGGCCGCGATCAGTCCCGTCGAGAGCGTGAACGTCTTCGACGCCGACCACCCGGCGCCGCTCATCGAGCCGCCGCGCAAACGCACCGCGAAGACCCCCAAGGCGACGCGCGGCAACTTCGAGATGGCCGCCTGGCTGTTCATGCGCCTGTCCGGCGTCGTCCTCGTCGTCCTGGTCGTCGGCCATCTCCTCATCCAACTGGTGCTGGACGGCGGCGTGGCCAAGATCGGCTTCGCCTTCGTGGCCGGCCGCTGGGCGTCCCCGTGGTGGCAGACCTGGGATCTGCTGATGCTGTGGCTGGCGATGCTGCACGGCGGCAACGGCATGCGCACGATCATCAACGACTACGCGGAGCGTGCCAACACCCGCCTGTGGCTCAAGGGCCTGCTGTACACCGCGACGGTGTTCACCATCCTTCTGGGCACGCTGGTGATTTTCACCTTCGACCCGAACATCCGCTAAGGCCCGGGGCTGACGAGAGCAATGAAGATCCATAAGTACGACACCGTCATCGTCGGCGCCGGCGGCGCCGGAATGCGCGCGGCCATCGAGTCGACCAAGCGCAGCCGTACCGCCGTGCTGACGAAGCTGTATCCCACCAGGTCCCACACGGGCGCCGCGCAGGGCGGTATGGCCGCCGCGCTCGCCAACGTGGAGGAGGACAACTGGGAGTGGCACACCTTCGACACGATCAAGGGCGGCGACTACCTGGTCGACCAGGACGCCGCCGAGATCCTGGCGAAGGAGGCCATCGACGCGGTCCTGGACCTGGAGAAGATGGGTCTGCCGTTCAACAGGACGCCGGACGGCACCATCGACCAGCGCCGCTTCGGCGGCCACTCCCGCAACCACGGCGAGGCCCCGGTCCGCAGGTCCTGCTACGCGGCGGACCGCACCGGCCACATGATCCTCCAGACGCTCTACCAGAACTGCGTCAAGGAGGGCGTGGAGTTCTTCAACGAGTTCTACGTCCTCGACCAGTTGCTCGTGGAGATCGGCGGCGTCAAGACGTCGGCGGGCGTGGTCGCGTACGAGCTGGCCACCGGCGAGATCCATGTCTTCCAGGCGAAGTCGGTCATCTACGCGTCCGGCGGCACCGGCAAGTTCTTCAAGGTGACGTCCAACGCGCACACGCTCACCGGTGACGGCCAGGCGGCCTGCTACCGGCGCGGACTGCCGCTGGAGGACATGGAGTTCTTCCAGTTCCACCCCACGGGCATCTGGCGCATGGGCATCCTCCTTACGGAGGGCGCCCGCGGTGAGGGCGGCATCCTCCGCAACAAGGACGGCGAGCGCTTCATGGAGAAGTACGCGCCCGTCATGAAGGACCTCGCCTCGCGTGACGTGGTCTCGCGGTCGATCTACACCGAGATCCGCGAGGGCCGCGGCTGCGGTCCCGAGGGCGACCATGTCTACCTCGACCTAACGCACCTGCCGCCGGAGCAGCTGGACGCCAAGCTCCCCGACATCACCGAGTTCGCGCGTACGTACCTGGGCATCGAGCCGTACACGGACCCGATCCCGATCCAGCCCACCGCGCACTACGCGATGGGCGGCATCCCGACCAACGTCCAGGGCGAGGTCCTGCGCGACAACACGACGGTCGTGCCCGGTCTGTACGCGGCCGGCGAGGTCGCGTGCGTGTCGGTGCACGGCGCCAACCGTCTGGGCACCAACTCGCTGCTCGACATCAACGTCTTCGGCAGGCGCTCGGGGATCGCCGCCGCCGAGTACGCGGCCAAGCACGACCATGTCGAACTCCCCGAGAACCCGGCCGAGCTGGTCGAGGCGCAGGTCGAGCGGCTGCGCGAATCGACGGGCGACGAGCGGGTGGCGGACATCCGCCGTGAGCTCCAGGAGACCATGGACGCGAACGTCATGGTCTTCCGCACCGAGCAGACGATCAAGACGGCCGTCGAGAAGATCGGCGAGCTGCGCGACCGCTATCTGCGGGTGTCCATCCAGGACAAGGGCCGGCGCTTCAACACGGATCTGCTGGAGGCCGTCGAGCTGGGCAACCTGCTCGACCTGGCCGAGGTGATGGCCGTGTCGGCGCTCGCCCGCCAGGAGTCGCGCGGCGGTCACTACCGCGAGGACTTCCCCAACCGGGACGACGTGAACTTCATGCGCCACACCATGGCGTACCGCGAGGTCGGCGACGACGGCACGGAGTCCATCCGTCTCGACTACAAGCCGGTCGTCCAGACCCGCTACCAGCCGATGGAGCGTAAGTACTGATGGCAACACCCCTGCTGGACAAGGTCGAGGACGACACCGAGGCCTCGCCGTACATCACGGTCACGCTGCGGATCCGCCGCTTCAACCCCGAGATCTCCGACGAGTCCCGCTGGGAGGACTTCTCGATAGAGATCGACCCCAAGGAGCGTGTGCTCGACGCGCTCCACAAGATCAAGTGGGACGTCGACGGTTCGCTGACCTTCCGGCGCTCCTGCGCGCACGGGATCTGCGGCTCGGACGCGATGCGGATCAACGGCAAGAACCGGCTCGCGTGCAAGACGCTGATCAAGGACATCACGTCGTTCGACAAGAAGACCGGGGCCACGAAGCCGATCACGGTCGAGGCCATAAAGGGCCTGACGGTCCTCAAGGACCTGGTCGTGGACATGGAGCCGTTCTTCCAGGCGTACCGCGACGTGATGCCGTTCCTGGTCACCACCGGGAACGAGCCGACGCGCGAGCGGCTCCAGTCGGCGGAGGACCGCGAGCGGTTCGACGACACCACGAAGTGCATCCTCTGCGCGGCGTGCACGTCGTCGTGTCCGGTGTTCTGGAACGACGGGCAGTACTTCGGCCCGGCGGCCATCGTGAACGCGCACCGGTTCATCTTCGACTCGCGTGACGAGGCGGGCGAGCAGCGTCTTGAGATCCTCAACGACAAGGATGGCGTGTGGCGTTGCCGCACGACGTTCAACTGCACCGACGCCTGCCCGCGCGGTATCGAGGTCACCAAGGCGATCCAGGAAGTGAAGCGCGCGCTGATCACACGGCGCTTCTGAGCGCTCGGCATCGGCGGCGGGCGCCCGACGCCGACGCCCGGTGCCAACGCCCGGCGCCCGCACGCGCGGTGAGGGCCCGTTTCCGTACAAAGCCGTAACGGCCCGTACGGTGCGGGCCCTTTCTGTGCCAGGATTCAGCCAGGGATGCCCCGAACGGGGGCCCTGGACCAAGCAGCAGCAGGGGAAGCGGGGAGACATGAGCCAGCCGAATCCGAACCCGAATCCGGACGGGGACGGGGCCTATGGATGGGGCCCCACCCAGCCCGGCTACGGCTATCCCAACCCGGCGCCGGGGTACGGCTATCCCGGTCAGGGCAGCCCGGCGTACGACCCGACGCTGGCCGGCGGACAGCTCGTTCCCACGTCCGGGGGCGGCCAGCCGCTGGTGTCGATCGGGGACATCACCGTCATGAACGACGGCATCGTCACGCCGTCCGGCACGCTGCCGCTGCGCGGCGCGGTGTGGAACGCGACCGACATGTCGCGGACGGAGGAGAAGATCCCGACGCACGCCATCATCCTGGCGGTCATCTTCTTCCTCTTCTGTCTGCTCGGTCTGCTCTTCCTCCTGATGAAGGAGAAGAAGACCACCGGGTTCATCCAGGTCACGGTGACCAGCGGCGGCAAGCACCACTCGACGATGCTGCCCGCGACCGGTCCGGACAGCTTCCAGATCGTCATGGGGCAGATCAGCTACGCCCGTTCGCTCAGCACGATGTGACGGTGGAGGGCGCGGCGCCGCCGGGGGCCGTGCCTTCGGGGGCGGTGCGTCCCGGTGCCGCACCTTCGCGTGGCGTGCCTTCCGGCCAGACCGTGACCGCGCGCCGGCGGTAGCCGTCCCGCTCCGACTCCTCCACGGAGAAGGTGACGGCCTGACCCACCGTCGGCTCGGTGTAGTCCTCACCGGCGACGGCGGAGAAGTGCGCCCACACGTCCTCGCGGAGGTTGGCTGCGTCCAGCACGCCCCACCCCTCCGCCTCGTGCCACGCACGCACCCGCCCGGCCAGCGGGACGCCGAAGCGGTGGTGCAGGGCCAGCACGTCCCGCTCGTCGTCCTCTCGGAGCGCGTATCCGCTGTGCGAGACGATCTGGTACTCCGCCGTGCCGCAGCCGACCCGGCGGCCCCGGACCCGGCCGCTACCGGTCAGCGAGCCGACCGGAAAGGGCAGCCCGCCTGCCCCGTGCACCAGGGCGCCGTGCTCGTCCGTCCGGGTGGCGCCCAGGTCCACCGCGCGGACGTCGACCGTTCGGCCGGTGTCGTCCACCAGCACCTGGCTGTACGGCCCGTCCTCGCGCAGCAGCCTGAAGCCGTGGTCGCGCATCGTCCGTTCGTGGTGGGCCAGGCTCTCGGCGCGTACGACGATGTCCAGGTCCTCGTGGGGACGGGTCTGCTCGCACAGGAGGGCGTCGACGCCCCAGCCGCCGTCGAGCCAGACCTCGACGCCGGCCCGGTCGAGCAGATCCAGGACGGCCAGCACATCCTCCGCGCGCATCATGGGCCCGACTCTTCCCGAAGAGACGGCGGACGGCATCATGTTGCGACGGGTGGTGCGGTGTGGCTCCACCGTTCAGGCCCGCCCGGCGCGAGGCGGCGACGGGCCCCGACGGACCGAAGGACAGAGACGACATCAAGGCTTCCCGGAGCGAGCAGACCCGCACACTCATCCTCGGAACCGCGCTGCGCCTCTTCGAGGAGAAGGGCTACGACCGGACGACCATGCGGTCCATCGCCCAGGAGGCCGGTGTCTCCGTCGGGAACGCGTATTACTACTTCTCCTCCAAAGAACATCTCGTCCAGGGCTTCTACGACCGCATAGCCGCCGAGCACGAGGCGGCCGTCAGGCCGGTCCTCGCGGACGAGACGGATCTGGCCGTCCGCCTGACGCGGGTCCTGCTGACCTGGCTGGACATCGCGGAGCCGTACCACCGCTTCGCCGCGCAGTTCTTCAAGAACGCCGCCGACCCCGACAGCCCGCTCAGCCCCTTCTCGCCAGATTCGGCCCCGGCCCGCGAGGCCGCCGTCGCCATCCACGAGCGGGTGCTCGCCGGCTCGTCGGCCCGGATCGACCCCCAGTTGGCGGAGCAGCTGCCGCATCTGCTGTGGCTGACGCAGATGGGTCTGGTCCTGTACTGGGTGTACGACCGTACGGAGGGCACCGGGCGCAGCCGCCGTCTGGTCGTGCGTGCCACGCCGGTCCTCGCGCGGGTGATAGCGCTCTCCCGGTACCGGCTGCTGCGTCCCGTCGTACGTCAACTCCACGAACTGCTGCTGGAGTTCATGCCGGGTGCGATGGTGACGCGGCCGGCGAAGGACTGAGCGTCAGGTCGTGGATCAGCGGCTCGGCGCCGACCAGGATGTGCCGGGTCCACGGTTCGTGCAGGTCGGAGGTCACGGCGAGCAAGTACGAGCCGCCGGCCGGGACGCTGAGGATGTACCCGCCGTCGGCGAGGGTCGCCACGCGGTCGAGCTGCCTGCCCGCGGGCGAGAGAAGGGTCAGTACGGCGTCGGCGACGGGCATGCCCTCGTCGTCGAGGACGAAGCCGTGTACGACGGTGGTGCCGCCGGAGACCACTGCCTTCTCCGTGCCCGTGCCGGGGTCCTCGGCCGTCGTACGCCGGGCCGCCTCGGGGGCTTCCGGGGCCTCCACCGCCAGGTGCGGCAACCGCTCCTCCAGCCGGCCCGGCAGCCACCAGTTGGCCTTTCCGAGCAGGTGCATCGCCGCCGGGACCAGCGCCGTACGCAGGACGAACGCGTCCAGCGCGACGGCGGCGGCCAGCCCGACGCCGGCCACGGCCCCCTCGGTGTCCCCGCTCAGTACGAACGCGCCGAAGACGCAGATCATGATGAGCGCGGCCGAGTTGATGACACGGCTGGTCTCGGCGAGCCCGACCCGTACCGCGCGGGCGTTGTCCTTCGTGTGCACCCACTCCTCGTGCATACGGCTGACGAGGAAGACCTGGTAGTCCATCGAGAGCCCGAAGAGCATCGACAGCATGATCACCGGCAGGAACGCGGTGATCGGGCCCTCCCTGCCGAAGCCGAGCAGCTCGGCACCCCAGCCCCACTGGAAGATCGCGACCAGCACCCCGAAGGACGCGGCGGCGGCGACCAGGTTCATGACGGCGGCCGTCAGAGGCACCACCACGGAGCGGAAGGCGAGGAGCAGCAGGAGAAAGCCGAGGCCGATGATCGTGGCGATGAACAGGGGCATCCGGTCGGCGGTGACCGAGGAGAAGTCCTTGAACACGGCGGTCACTCCCCCGACATGGACCTCCATGCCGGAGCCGGGGATGACGTCGTCGCGCAGCCGGTCGATCAGCTGGTCCGTCCGCACGTCCTGCGGCGAGGTGGTGGGGACGACCTGGACGACGGTCACGGGGACCTCCGAGCCGGCCGGGAGAGGCATGGCGGCGGCCATCGCCACGCCGTCGTCGGCGGCGACCCGTTCGACCAGCGCGTCCACGGCGGCTTTCACGTCCGGGTCGCCGGGGGCGCCGAGTGCGCCTGTCTCCGCAGCGAGTTGGAGCGGTCCGTTGAAGCCGGGGCCGAAGCCGTCGGCGAGCAGGTCGTACGCCTGCCGGGTGGTGCGGTCCTCGGGATGGTTGCCCTGGTCGGTCGCGCCGAGCCGCAGGGACAGGACCGGGATCGCCAGCGCGGCCATCAGGACGACCGCGACCGCCGCGACGGCCCTGGGGCGTTCCTGTACGGCGGCCGACCAGCGGGCCGCCGCGCCCTTCGCCTCGGCGGGCGCGGGTCCCTCGTCGGCGAGCCTGCGCCGCTGACGGGGGCTCAGCACCCGCTCGCCCAGGAGTGAGAGGAGCGCGGGCAGCAGGGTGATCGCGGCCAGCACGCTGAGGACGACGGTCAACGACGTGGCGACGACGACGCCTTCGAGGAAGCTCATCCGCGTCACGAGCATGCCGGCGAGTGCGACACAGACGGTGCCGCCCGCGAAGAGCACCGCGCGGCCCGCCGTGTTGAGCGCCTGGACGGCCGATTCCTCGGGTGATCTGCCGCCGAGCAGGGCTCTGCGGTGCCGGGTGACGATGAACAGCGCGTAGTCGATGCCGACCCCGAGGCCGATCAACGAGCCGAGCAGCGAGGCCACTTCGGGCACGTCGACGGCATGGCTCAGGAGCAGCGTCGACATGAGGCCCGTGCCGACGCCGAAGATCGCGACGGTGATCGGCAGCAGCATCGAGAAGAGCGAGCCGAAGGCCAGGAAGAGGACGACGCCCGCGGCGAGGATGCCGACCACCTCGGCGATACCGGTGGGCGGTGCGGAGATACGGGTGATGGCCTGCCCGCCGAGCTCGACCCGGAGCCCGGCGCGCTCGGCGCCCCGCGCGGTGTCCACGACGTCCTGGACGAGCTCTTTCGGTACGGCGTCGGCCTGTTGGGCGAAGGTCACCTGCGCGTACGCGGTCCGGCCGTCCTCGCTGATCCGCGCGGCGCCGCCGGGTCCGGGACCGTACGGCCCCGCGACATCGCCGACGCCGGGCAGGGAGCCGATGCGGTCGAGCGCGGGTTCGAGCCGGTCCCGTACGGAACTCATCCCGACGGCCCCCGAGTCGACGCGCCACACGACGTTGACCGTGTCACCCGCGCTCTCCGGGAAGACCTCGGCCATCCGGTCGTACGCGCGGGACGAGTCGGTGCCGGGGATGCCGAACGCGTTGGCGTAGTCGCCGCCCGCGGCGGTCCCGGCCACGCCGAGACCGGCCAGGGCCGACACCCACAGCGCCAGGACCAGCAGCTTGCGCCGGTAGCACCACCGTGCCCATGCCTCCACGATCTGTTCCTCCCGCTGATGGCCGGCCGCTTCGGACAGCTCCAGAATCGGGGGGCGGCACGGGCGGGGGCGGGGTCGGCGGCCCGACTCTCAAGGAACTCCAAGACGGCGCCCGGCGATCGGCGCGGGCGGCGTACGGATACTGGTGCCATGACGGATCCAGCCCAGACGGATGCCGGCGCGGCGGACGGTGGCACAAGAGACGGCGGTTCGCCGGACGGTGGCTCGCCGGACCCGGCGGCCACCGTGCTGCTCGTCGAGGACGAGCCGAGCATCGCCGACGTCCTGACCATCGCGCTGCGCTACCACAGGTTCGAGGTGGTGGTGGCGGGCTCGGTACGCGAGGCGGCGGAGGCCGTACGGCGCACGCGCCCCGACGTGGCGCTGCTCGACGTGATGCTCCCGGACGGCGACGGCCGCGACATCGCCCGCCAACTCCGGCTCTCCCGCCCGGAGATGGCGGTCGTCTTCCTCACCGCGCGGGACGCGCCCGCGGAGATCGTCGGCGGGCTGTCGCTCGGCGACGACTACATCACCAAGCCGTTCAACGTGGACGAGGTGGTCGCCCGGGTCCGCGCGGTGCTGCGCAGGACTCTGCCCGGGGACCGGATCGCGGTACGGCCGCCGCTGCGGTACGGCGATCTGGAGCTGGACGAGGCGACGTACACGGTGCGCAGGGCGGGGCGCGCGGTGGATCTGACCCCGACCGAGTACGCGCTGCTGAAGTTCCTGGTGCGCAACGCGGGTGCGGTGGTGACCAAGGAGCAGTTGCTGCGGCATGTGTGGCGGTACGAGCACGCGGCGGAGTCCACGGTGGTGGAGACCTACATCAGCTATCTGCGGCGCAAACTCGACCGGTACGGGCCGCCGTTGATCATGACGAGACGCGGGGTGGGCTACGGTCTCGCGAGCCCGGGTGCGTCGTGACGGGGCTTGGCGGGACGGCCCGGACCGGCCGTACGCATTCGCTGCGTACGAAGCTGACGCTGATCAATGTGGTGCTGCTCGCTCTGGGCATCACGATAGCGACGGCGGTCAGTCTCTTCGGTCTGCGGCACTATCTGCTCCAGGCCATCGACTCCGAACTGACCATGTCGCGAAACGGGTTGGAACGTACGGAGTTGACGGTCAGTCAGATCGAGTCGCTGAGCTCGCTCGCGACGATAGTGGAGAACATATCCCCGGGCCGGCGGGGCACGGGCATGCTGCCGGCCCCCGACTCGCTCTTCGTCCTCATCGACGCGGAGCGCCGGCCGATCAACTTCGCCGGGATCGAGGTGACCGGGCGGCAGCGCCAACTGGCGCGGGCGGTCAGCGATCCGACGGCGCTGAGCCGCGAGGCCGGGGTCCGCGAAGTGATGGTGGACGGCGAGCCGTACCGGGTGGTGGGAGCCCGTCTCAGCGACGGTTCGACCGTGCTGATGTCGACGTCCACGAAGGCGGTGCGGGAGAGCCTCTTTCTGGCGCTGAAGTTCGACACCGCGATCGGCGGTCTTCTGCTGGTGCTGCTCGCCCTGATCACGCTGATGGGCGCGAACCGTACGCTGCGGCCGCTCGGGGACATGGTCGAGACGGCGACGGCCATCGCCGAGGGCGACCTGACCCGCCGGGTCCCGGGCCGGCGCGACCCGGTCACCGAGATCGAGCAGCTCCGGCTCGCGCTCAACGCCATGCTCCAGCAGGTCGAGTCGGCGTACGTGACGCGCGAGCGCAGCGAGACGCAGCTGCGGCGGTTCGTCGCGGACGCGTCGCACGAGCTGCGTACGCCGCTGTCCGCGATCCGCGGCTACCTCCAGCTGTACGAGAAGGGCATGCTTGCCGAACCGGCGGAACGCACCCGCGCGCTCGCCCGGATGACCGGCGAGGCCGACCGGATGGGCCGGCTCGTCGACGAACTGCTCACCCTGGCGAGGCTGGACCAGCGACCGGTGCTGCGGCTGCGCCCGGTGGATCTGAGCCGGCTGGTCCGCGACGCTGCGGACGACCTGCGGGCGCAGCAGCCCGACCGGCCGCTCGACGTGGCGGCGGCGGGCTCGGTGCTGGTCCAGGCGGACGAGTCCGGGCTGCGGCAGGTCATCGGCAACCTGCTGGCGAACATCCGCACCCACACACCGCCCGAAGCCCCCGTCCGGGTGGAACTGGGCCGCTCGGACGAGGGCGTGGTGCGGCTGTGCGTCTCCGACGACGGCCCGGGGATGGCCCCCGAGGACGCGGACCGGATATTCGACCGCTTCTTCCGCGCGGGCGGCGGCGGCGCGGGCAGCGGCCTCGGCATGTCGATCGTCCACGCGGTGGTGCGCTCCCACGGCGGCGAGGTCTCGATCCGCACGTCCCCGGGAACGGGCCTTGCGGTGACGGTGACGCTGCCGAGATGAGGTGCGGGGCCGCCGGGTGGTCTAGGCCTGGCGGGAGGCCAGTTGGACGACCGTGACGTCCGAGGGGGCGCCCACCCGTACCGGCGGGCCCCACGCGCCCGCACCGCGTGTCACGTAGAGCGAGGTGTCGCCGTACTGTTCAAGACCCGCCAGGGTCGGGTTGGCGGCCTGGGCGATGTACGTCGCCGGCCACATCTGGCCGCCGTGCGTGTGGCCCGACAGTTGCAGGTCGACGCCGTGCTTCACCGCGTCGTGGATGACGACGGGCTGGTGCGCGAGGAGCACCGACGCGCGCGCCGGGTCGCGTCCGCCGAGCGCCTTCTTGAAGTCCGGGCCCTCGCCCTCCTCCTCGCCCGCGATGTCGTTGACGCCCGCCAGATCGAATCCGGCGATCTCCACGCGGGCGTTCTCCAGCGGGTGCACGCCCAACTCGCGTACGTGGTCGACCCATTCGCCCGCGTCGCCGAAGTACTCGTGGTTGCCGGTGACGAAGTACGACCCGTGCCGCGCCGTCAGCTGGGCCAGCGGCTCGGCCGCCGAGCCCAGGTCGGCGACGGTCCCGTCGACCAGGTCACCGACGATCGTGATGAGGTCGGGGTTGGTGGAGTTGATGGTGTCCACGACACGCTGCGCGTGCGCCCGGCCCAGCAGCGGGCTGAGGTGGATGTCGCTGACGACGGCGATCCGGTAGCCGTGCGCGGCGCGCGGCAGCTTCGCGAGCGGGACGGTGACGCGCTTGACGGTGGGGCCGCGCAGTACGTTCGCCGTGCCGTACCCGACCGTGGCGAGCGCCGCGGCGGCAGCGGCGCCGCCGACGACGCGGGAGACGAAGAGCCGCCGGGAGGGATCGGCGGCCGGAGCGGCCGGAGCGGTGTCGGTGGTGTCGGTACCCAGGCCGGCCGGGGTGCCCGTCCCGGCGCCCGCGCCCACGGTCACCGGCTCCTCGGCGGGCGCGGTCGCGGTCACCGGCGCGGTGGCCGTCGCCGTACCCCCCGCGGCTGCGGCCCTGCGGTCGAGCACCCGCCTCAGCAGCGGCCGTACGGCTTCGCCCACCAGCAGCGCCAGCAGCAGATACATCAGCGTCGCCAGCCACATGTACGCGGGCCAGCCGAGGATCTGCTTCAGGGAGAACGGCAGCGCCTCGCCCCGGCCCAGCCCCACACCGGCGACGGTCAGGACCGGCAGCAGAACCAGCACGGCGGTGCCGACCTTGCGGGCCGTACCCCCCGCGGCCGTCGTGTCGCGGACCAGGCGCCGCCATATGTAGTAATGCGCGCCCGCCACCAATGTGACAGCGACAAGCGCCATCAGGACTACCACCACGATCACGAGCCGATTCCCCTTTTATCCCTGTCGCTGTCTCTGTACTACGTGCTCGTCACCGCGTTCGTTCCTCAACTCGCCACGCCAGGCGCGGACTCCACGGAACCCCACCGCCCCCACCCCCGTCCCCAGAAGAAAGGACGTGATGGCGAGCAGCAGATGCACCCAGAAGTAACCCGTGGGGTCACCGGCGTCGTCGAAGGCGAGTCCGCTGCCGTCCTGCCACAGATTTTTGACGAAAGTGATCCAGATGAACCAACTCCACACCCCGAAGGCGAGCAGGAACCAGGACACGGGGCGGCTGAGCTTCATGGATCCAGTATCGCCGGAGCCCTCCCCACCGCTTCGCCGGGGGCGGCCCGGCCGGGAGGGCGGCGAGGCCGCCGAAACGGTGCCACGCGGGTGGCCGGAAAGTGCTCTGTCCCAGCGGTGGAGGCGGCCGGTCCGCCCGCCGGTGTTCGGATCACCCGTCAGGCCATGTACGTTTTCGACCGTGTCCGCACTGAGAAAGACCGCCTTGACGGTCCTTGCCGCCGCGTTGCTGCCCGTTCTGACCGCCGCGCCCGTTCTGGCGGACGACGCGAACGACGCGAACACGGAGAAGTCCGAGGACAAGCAGCCGAAGCCGCCGGCGGCGATGTCGACGGTCGGCGGCACTCTCCTCGGCAAACCCGGCACCCAGGTGAATCTCGCCCCCGGCGTGCCCGTGCTGCCGAAGAAGCTGACCGGCAGGTCCTGGATCGTCGCGGACGCCGAGAGCGGCGACGTCCTCGCCTCGCACAACGCGCACTGGCGGCTGCCGCCCGCGTCGACGCTCAAGATGCTGTTCGCGGACACGGTTCTGCCCGTACTGCCGAAGACCGAGTCCCGCAAGGTGACGCCCGAGGACCTGGCCGGCATCGGCGAGGGCAGCAGCCTGGTCGGCGTGAAGGAGAACAGCACGTACACCGTCCATGACCTGTGGATGGGTGTCTTCCTGCGCTCGGGCAACGACGCGGTGCACGTGCTGTCCCACATGAACGGCGGCGTCGGCAAGACGGTCGCCGACATGAACAAGCACGCGGCCGAGCTGAAGGCGCTCGACACGAATGTCGTCTCGCCGGACGGTTACGACGAGAAGGGGCAGGTCTCCAGCGCGTACGACCTCACCCTGATCGCCCGCTCCGGGCTGCAGAAGAAGGACTTCCGGGAGTACTCGTCGACGGTCCGGGTGCAGTTCCCGGGCGAGGAGAAGAAGCCGAAGAAGGGCAAGAAGGCCCCGAAGCGGGAGACGTTCGAGATCCAGAACACCAACCGGCTGCTGACCGGGGACTCCGGCCTCGACCCGTACAAGGGGATCGCCGGGGTCAAGAACGGCAACACCACCAACGCGGGCTCGACCTTCACCGGTGTCGCCGAGCGCGACGGCAGGGTCCTGCTGGTGACGGTCATGAACCCGTCCGAGGAGGAGGGTCTTGCGGTCTACCAGGAGACCGCCAGGCTGCTGGACTGGGGCTTCACCGCCGCCGGGAAGGTCGAGCCGATCGGCGAGCTGGTGAAGCCCGGACCGGCCGACGGCGGCTCCGACAAGGAGGCCGTCGGGGACGACTCGGGCGACAAGGACAAGGCCGGGGGCAGCGGCGGTACGGACCAGGCCGGGCTCGGCGACAAGGCTTCCGCGTCGGGGTCCAGCGGCATGGGGATCGCGGTGGCCATCGCGGGCGGCGCGCTGCTGCTGCTGGCGGCGGCCGTGTTCCTGGTCAACCGCCGCTGGCCGCTGCCGGACCTGGTCAAGCGCCTGCCGGGTCGCTAGTCCACCGCCGTATACGCGTCGCGCCGGGCGGCGGGGGGCCGCCCGCACTCGGCGCGTCCGCCGCCCCGTCCGCCGGTTCCGCCGGCTGCTCGTCCCCGCCCGGGTGGCTCGGTGTCGCCGTCCAGGCCGCGCAGAACAGCGTCAGCTTCGCCGTGAAGTTGATCCACAGCAGCAGCGCGACGGGCACCCCGAACGCGCCGTACATGCTCTTGCCCGCGACGTCCCGCACATAGCCGCCCAGCAGCAGCTTGAGCGCTTCGAAGCCGAGCGCGCCGATGACGGCGGCGACGATCAGCCGGCGCCGCGGCGGCCGTACGCCGGGCATCAGCGTCAGTACGTACACCAGGATCAGGAAGGCCGCGGCGGCGGCGAGCGCGATCGCCGCGATCTGGAGCAGGACATCGCCCACGCCGTCCTCCTTGATGCCGAGCTGATGGGCGGTCCAGCTGACGGCCGTGGAGCCGAGGGCCGACGCGCCGATCGAGACGAGACCGGTGACACCGAGGCCGACGAGGATGATCGCGTCCTTGCCCTTCTGCAGGAAGGGGTTGCCCTCGTTCACGTCGTCCAGCTCCCAGACGGCGCGCAGACACCCCCGCACCTGGCCGACCCAGCTGACGCCGGTGAACAGCAGCAGGGCGCCTGCCACCAGCCCCACCGTGCCCGCGTTCTGGACCAGTGAGTTGATGTCCAGCTGGTCGGAGATACCGGGTACCTGCTCGGTGATGTTGTGCTTGAGACGGTCGAGCTCGTCCGTGCTCAGCAGCGCGGCCCCGATCGCCGCGCCGACGGTGATCAGCGGGAAGAGCGCCAGGAAGCTGATGAAGGTGATCGCCGCCGCGAGCCTGGTCCAGTGGGTGCGTTCGAGGGTCTCGAAGGAACGCCAGGCGTGGGTCAGCATCAGCCTGGCCACGAGGGGGCCGACGACGGGGAGTTTTTTCAGCCAGTCCATGACGGAGACCTGCCCTCGGATCGGAGAACCAACGGTCAGGTACCCCGAAAGCCGGTCCTCACGTCATCGTTCACCGACACCCACCCAACCACCCATTCATACGAGTACAGCGGCAAATACGGCTTACAACGCAAAGAATGACGTTTAGGGCGATACCGTCTCGACCATGCCTGCCGAGATCGCCGACCCTGTCACCGGCTGGGGCCGTACCGCCCCCACGGCCGCCGCCCGTCTCGTACGGCCGCGTTCTTATGAGGAGGCGGCCCGCGCCGTACGCGACTGCGGTACGCGCGGCGGCATCCCGCGCGGTCTCGGCCGCGCGTACGGCGACGCGGCGCAGAACGCGGGCGGCTCCCTCATCGACATGACCGCCCTGGACCGCGTCCTGTCCGTCGACGCCGAGGCCGGGATCGTCGAGTGCGAGGCGGGGATCAGTCTGCACCGGCTGATGGAAGTGCTGCTGCCGCTGGGCTGGTTCGTGCCGGTGACGCCCGGGACCCGCCATGTCACGGTCGGCGGGGCGATCGGCTCCGACGTCCACGGCAGGAACCACCAGGTGTCGGGCGCGTTCTCCCGCCACGTGCTCTCCCTGGACCTGCTCACCGCCGACGGCGACGTGACGACGGTCGTCCCCGGCACGCCCCTGTTCGACGCGACGGCGGGCGGTATGGGGCTGACGGGAGTGATCCTCAGCGCGACGTTCCGGCTGCACCCCGTCGAGACCTCCCTGATGTCCGTCGACACCGAACGCGCCACGGACCTCGACGATCTGATGGACCGTCTCACCACGTCCGGCCGGCACCACCGCTACTCGGTCGCCTGGATCGATCTGCTCGCCGGCGGCTCCTCCTTGGGACGCTCGGTCCTCACGCACGGCGAACACACGACACTTGACGCGCTGTCCGCGCATGCCGCGCGGGGACGCGGCGGCCTGGGCGGCTGGGGTGGCTGGGGCGAGTGGGGCAGCCGTGGGGCGGCGGCGCGGGCCCGCAGACAGCCGCTCGCCTTCCGGCCCGGACAGCTGCCCGGCGCGCCCTCCTACGTAGCCCAGGGGCTGCTGGGGCGGACGACGGCCGGGCTCTTCAACGAGCTCTGGTACCGCGGGGCGGGGCGCGCGCGGACCGGTGAACTCCAGCGCATCTCGGCCTTCTTCCACCCACTGGACGGGGTCCCCCATTGGAACCGTCTGTACGGACGCGGCGGCTTCGTCCGGTACCAGTTCGTCGTCGGACACGGCCAGGAGGAGGCGCTGATCCGGATCGTGCGGCGCATCGTCCGGCGCGGCTGTCCCGCCCCGCTCGCCGTACTCAAGCGGTTCGGCGCGGGCGATCCCGGCTGGCTCTCCTTCCCCATGGCCGGCTGGACCCTCTCGCTGGACGTCCCCGCCGACCGGACCGGTCTTGGGCCCTTCCTCGACGAGCTGGACGAGGACGTCGCCGCCGCCGGGGGCCGGGTCTGCCTCGCGAAGGACTCGCGGCTGCGGCCCGAACTGCTGGCCGCGATGTATCCGCGGCTGGACGAGTTCCGGGCGCTGCGGGCCGAACTCGACCCGCGCGCGGTCTTCGTCTCCGATCTCTCCCGCCGGCTCTCGATCTGACGCCCCGGACCCCCGAATCCAGCCGGCCCTCCGACCCCACTGATCCGTCCGTGGCCCTCGCCCCGCACCCTCGCTGCAAGGAGCACCGCACCATGAAGGACGCCTTCGGCATTCCGCAGTCCCTGCTCGTCCTCGGCGGGACGTCCGAGATCGCGCTGGCCACGGCGCGCCGGCTGATCGCGCGCCGTACGCGTACGGTCTGGCTGGCCGGCCGCGCCTCGGCCGCGCTCGACGCCGCCGCCGGCCATCTCCGCGCCCAGGGCGCGGACGTCCGCACCGTCGACTTCGACGCGCTCGACCCGGCCTCGCACGCCGAGGTGCTGGGCAAGGTCTTCGCGGAGGGCGACATCGACATGACGCTGCTCGCCTTCGGCGTACTCGGCGACCAGGCGCACGACGAGGCGGATCCGGCCTCCGCCGTCAGGGTCGCGCAGACCAACTACACGGGGGCGGTCTCGGCCGGTCTGGTGTGCGCGGCGGCGATGCAGACGCAGGGGCACGGTTCGCTGGTGGTGCTGTCGTCGGTGGCCGGTGAGCGGGCGCGGCGCGCCAATTTCATCTACGGGTCGAGCAAGGCGGGCCTGGACGCGTTCGCGCAGGGGCTCGGGGACGCGATGTACGGCACCGGGGTGCACGTGATGGTCGTGCGGCCCGGCTTCGTACGGACGAGGACGACGGCGGGGCGGGAGGAGACGCCGCTGGCCACGACCCCGGAGGCGGTCGCTGTGGCCGTGGAGCTGGGGCTGCGGCGGCGCTCGGAGACGGTGTGGGTGCCGGGGGCGCTGAGGGTGGCGATGTCGCTGGTGAGGCATCTGCCGAGGTCGCTCTTCCGGCGGCTGCCGGTCTGACGGCCTTCTTCAGGAGGGCGCCGGCTACTGCCGCAGGGACGAGGTCGCGGGCAGATCGACGGGGGTGCTCTGCGAGGGCACTCCCGAGATCTCCGTACCGCCCCCGAAGGCGTACTCATGCAGCATGCGCCACACGCCGTCGGCGCCCTGCTCGTAGAGCCCGAAGGACGCGCAGCTCCAGCGGGCGGTGTAGTCGGCCAGCTCCTCGTACGCCCGGTCCATCGCCTCCTCGGAGATGCCGTGCGCCACGGTCACATGGGGGTGGTACGGGAACTGGAGCTCCCGCACCAGCGGCCCCGACGCGTCCCTGACCCGCTTCTGGAGCCAGGTGCACGCCGCGGCACCCTCGACGACCTGGACGAAGACCACCGGCGACAGCGGGCGGAAGGTGCCCGTGCCGTAGAGCCGCATCGGGAAGGGGCGGCCCGCCGTGGCGACCGAGGCGAGGTGGGCCTCGATGGTGGGCAGCGTCGCGGCGTCGACCTCGGTCGGCGGCAGGAGCGTGACGTGGGTGGGAATGCCGTGCGCGGCGGGATCGCCGAAGCCCGCGCGGCGCTCCTGGAGCAGGCTGCCGTACGGCTCCGGGACCGCGATCGAAACGCCGAGCGTTACGGTCCCCACGTCGTTCTCCTCAGTCCTTGTGTGCGAGTGGTGCGTGCTGCGTGTGTCCTGCCCGGTGCGGCGGTGCGGCGTGGCCGATTCCGTCCCTGCGTCAGTGTGACGCTCGTACCGCCCGGCTGGCCAGGGTCCTTGGTCAGCAGTACGCGGGCGGCCCGGATGCGGTAAGGGGCCGGGCGGCCGACCGGGGCGGGCGGACCGGTCCCGGCCCGCCCGCCCCGGAGGGTTTCAGTGCTTGGCGGGCAGGAAGCCGATCCGGTCGTACGCCTGGGCGAGGGTCTCCGCGGCGACCGCGCGGGCCTTCTCCGCGCCGGCGGCCAGGATCGAGTCCAGCGTCTCGGGATCGTCCAGATATTCCTGGGTACGGCT
The DNA here is from genome assembly GCF_042714995.1 of Streptomyces sp. NPDC058665. Lineage (NCBI taxonomy): Bacteria > Bacillati > Actinomycetota > Actinomycetes > Kitasatosporales > Streptomycetaceae > Streptomyces > Streptomyces sp. NPDC058665. The sequence goes on along the minus strand of NZ_JBHXRX010000025.1, from coordinate 19,370 downwards.
CCGGAACGGTGTGACGAAGTCGACCATGACATCGGCCAGGTCCACCTTCAGGGCGCCGTATCCCTTGCCCTCGTACCGCTGCTCAAGATCCGCGATGCCCGCGCCCGTGAGGGTGGAGTAGATCGTGAGGAGGTTGCTGATGCCCGGCTTGGCCTGGGCGTCGAAACGGATCTCGGTGCCCGTGTCGGTGACGGCGCTCTTGATCTTCTTCGCCGTGGCCTTGGGGTCGTCGAGCAGGTTGACCAGGCCCTTCGGCGTGGACGCGGACTTGCTCATCTTGATCGACGGGTCCTGGAGGTCGTAGATCTTCGCGACCTCCTTGACGATGTGCGGCTTCGGGATCGTGAACGTACTCCCGAAGCGGCTGTTGAACCGCTCGGCGAGGTCACGTGTCAGCTCGACGTGCTGGCGCTGGTCCTCGCCGACGGGGACCGAGTCCGCCTGGTAGAGGAGGATGTCGGCGACCTGGAGGATCGGATAGGTGAAGAGTCCGACGGTCGCGCGGTCGGCGCCCTGCTTCGCCGACTTGTCCTTGAACTGCGTCATCCGGGAGGCCTCGCCGAAGCCCGTCAGACAGTTCATCACCCAGCCGAGCTGGGCGTGTTCGGGCACATGGCTCTGGATGAACAGGGTGCAGCGCTGGGGGTCGAGACCCGCGGCGAGGAGCTGCGCGGCGGCGAGCCTGGTGTTGGAGCGCAGGTCGGCGGGTTCCTGCGGCATGGTGATCGCGTGCAGGTCCACGACCATGTAGAACGCGTCGTGGGTTTCTTGCAGCGCCACATACTGCCTGATCGCACCGAGGTAGTTCCCGAGATGGAACGAGCCTGCGGTGGGCTGGATACCGGAGAGCGCGCGAGGACGAGTGGCCATGCTGAACATTCTCTCAGGTGGCGCCGTCAGGTCGGGAACGGATCTCCGGTGAGCGGTGTGTCAAAGGCGTGATCACACGGGAGGTGGCACGGCCCCCGGACGCGTGATCCGACCGGCCCCGCTCCTGGGGTTGTCTCCCAGGCCACGCCGGGGGCAAGGTTTCTTCGTCCACACTGGCGAGTGACCATAGAAACAGGGGCATCACCCCCGCCCCGACCGGATGGCTTGTCCCGACCGAACGGAGAACCCGTGGCGACAACGGAGAGTGCCATCGCCTCTGCGGAGGCGCACAGCGCGCACAACTACCACCCGCTGCCCGTCGTCGTCGCCTCGGCGGACGGCGCATGGATGACCGACGTCGAGGGACGCCGCTTCCTCGACATGCTCGCCGGCTACTCGGCGCTCAATTTCGGCCATGGCAACCGACGCCTGATCGACGCCGCCAAGGCCCAGCTGGAGCGGGTGACGCTCACCTCACGGGCGTTCCACCACGACCGGTTCGCCGACTTCTGCACCCAGCTCGCCGAGCTGTGCGGCATGGAGATGGTGCTGCCGATGAACACGGGCGCGGAGGCGGTGGAGACCGCCGTGAAGACGGCCCGCAAGTGGGGCTACCGGAGGAAGGGGGTGCCCGACGGAACCGCCAAGATCATCGTCGCGGCGGACAACTTCCACGGGCGTACGACCACGATCATCAGCTTCTCCACCGACGAGGAGGCCCGCGCGGACTACGGACCCTACACGCCGGGCTTCGAGATCGTTCCCTACGGGGATCTCGCCGCGCTCGACGCCGCCATGACGGACAACACCGTCGCCGTCCTGCTGGAGCCGATCCAGGGCGAGGCGGGGGTGCTGGTGCCGCCGCCTGGCTATCTCGCGGGGGTACGGGAGCTGACCCGGGCCCGGAATGTGCTGTTCATCGCCGACGAGATCCAGTCCGGTCTGGGCCGGACCGGAAAGACCTTCGCCTCCGAGCACGAGGGGGTGGTGCCCGACATGTATGTGCTGGGCAAGGCGCTCGGCGGCGGGGTCGTGCCGGTGTCGGCCGTGGTGTCGTCGGCCGAGATCCTCGGGGTGTTCCGGCCCGGGGAGCACGGCTCGACGTTCGGCGGGAATCCGCTGGCGTGTGCGGTGGGCCTTGAGGTGATCGCGATGCTCCGCTCCGGTGAGTACCAGCAGCGGGCGGCGGAGCTTGGTGATCATCTCCACCATGAGCTGGGGCTGATGACGACCGGCGGCGCGGTGGAGCGGGTGCGCGGCCGGGGGCTCTGGGCGGGCGTGGACATCGCTCCGTCGTACGGCACGGGCCGGGAGATCTCCGAGAAGCTGATGGACCGGGGGGTGCTGGTGAAGGACACCCACGGGTCGACGATCCGGATCGCCCCGCCGCTGGTGATCAGCAAGGAGGACCTGGACTGGGGCCTGGACCAGCTGCGGGCGGTCCTGACTCGCTAGGGTCTGTCCGGGCGATCTTCGCAGGGCTCGGAGAGAGATCGCCCGGACACGCCTCAGAGGATGACGTGCGGGAGGAAGCGCGCGTACTCGTCCGTGATCAGGCCCGACGATTCGCGGATGCCCAGGCCCGCCGCCTCGTTCTCGACGACCCAGGCGCCGAGTACGACGCGGTTGCCGTCGAAGTCGGGCAGTGGCGCCAACGCCTGGTAGCAGCAGGCCTCTTGGCGTACGACCGGGGCCTGGCCCGGCTCGTGGACGGTGACTCCGGCACCCTCGCGGCCGAGCAGGGGCTTGGAGACATAGCCTCCGTCGAGGGCGAGTTCACGCGGTCCGTCGAGATAGGCGGGCAGCAGATTCGGGTGGTCCGGGTAGAGGTCCCAAAGGATGGCCAGCAGCGCCTTGTTGGAGAGCAGCATCTTCCAGGCGGGCTCTATCCAGCAGGTGCTGCCGGTGCCGCCGCCGTTGTCGAGCGTGTCGATGACCTGGGGGCCGAAGCGGTCCGTGGTCAGCCACTCCCACGGATACAGCTTGAAGCAGCTGCGGATGAACCGCAGCCGCTCGTCGACGAAACGGCCGGTCAGCTTGTCCCAGCCGATCTGTTCGACGGACAGCGCCTCGGTGTCGAGGCCGGCCTGCTGGGCCGTCTCGCGGAGATAGGCGACGGTCATCAGGTCCTCGCCCAGCTCGTCGCCGTCGGAGTGGGCGAAGTGCAGGGGGCCGGGGGGAAGGAGATGGGCCTGGCGGCGCCAGGCCTCGACGAGCCGTTCGTGGAGGGAGTTCCACTGGTCGGCGCCGGGGAAGCGTTCCTCCATCCAGAACCACTGGGGGCTGGCGGCCTCGACCAGGGAGGTGGGGGTGTCGGCGTTGTACTCCAGCATCTTGGCCGGTCCTGTGCCGTCGTAGCGGAGGTCGAACCGGCCGTAGATGGAGGGCAGTTCGTCCCTGCGGTGCCAGGACTCGGCGACCAGCGCGGCCACTCGGGGGTCGGTGATCCCGAGATCGGCGAAGCGGTCGTGTTCGACGATGTGCCCGGCGGCGGCGAGGCACATCGCGTGCAGCTCCTCGACCACGACTTCGAGGGCCTCGACCTCGGGGAGGGAGAAGACGTAGTAGGCGCTCTCGTCCCAGTACGGACGCAGGGAGTCGTCCGGGTAGCGGGTGAGCGGATAGACGAGACCCTGCTCCTCGACGGTCTGCTGCCAGCCGGGGCGCGGCTCCATGGTCCGGCGTTCCATCATGGCGCGGCCGACGCCCGCTCAGCCGCCGCCGGTGCCCGAGCAGCCGAAGCCGCCCCGGTCGACCGCCGACTTGTCGAAACTGCCGTCGTGGACACGGCCCTTGGTGCTCTTGCCGCCGTAGTAGTACGAGCCGTTGCCGTTGCTGTCGCAGTCGGACTTGGACAGTTCCTCATAGGTGTTCCGGTCGGCGCAGCGCCGGTCCGGTTCCGAGCCGCAGGACGTTATCGTCAGTGCGAGTATCCCCATGCCGCCGAGCACCACCGTGCTCGACCGCAGCCTGCGTTGTTTCGTTGCCGCCATGGCGCGCTGTCCTCCCCCGTCTGCGGGCCGATCCTTCGACCCGTCAGTCCCGTGCTCGCCGCACACCTTAGATGGCTGGCATCCGCACGGAACAGGGCGGTCCCTGAACTCTCCTCAACTACATTCCTTTCATGCCCTCCGCACCCGGCCGCCCCGCCGATCCGACCGTGCTCCACCCGATGCCCGGACAGTCGCGGGTGGTGCTGCTGAAACCGCTGATCACCTCCGAGTTGATCGAGGTCGGGGACTTCTCGTACTACGACGACCCGGACGAGCCGACGGCGTTCGAGACGCGGAACGTGCTGTACCACTACGGGCCGGAGAAGCTGGTCATCGGGAAGTACTGCGCGCTGGGCGAGGGGGTGCGGTTCATCATGAACGGCGCCAACCACCGTATGGACGGCCCTTCGACGTTCCCCTTCCCGATCATGGGCGGTTCGTGGAGCGAGCACTTCGATCTCATCACCGGACTGCCCGGCCGGGGTGACACGGTGGTGGGCAACGACGTGTGGTTCGGCTACCGCAGCATGGTGATGCCGGGTGTCCGGATCGGCCATGGAGCGGTGATCGCCTCGGGGGCGGTCGTCGTGGACGACGTACCGGACTACGGCATCGTCGGCGGCAATCCGGCCAGGCTCATCCGCCGCCGTCACGACGACGCGGACGTCGACCGGCTGCTGACGATCGCCTGGTGGGACTGGCCTCTCGACCACATCACCGCCCACCTGCGCACGATCATGTCGGGCAGCGTGGACGCGCTTGAGGCAGCCGCACCGTAAGTCGGTCCGTAAGTCGGTCCGGCACGGCCGGCGCGTCCGGCAGCGGCCCATATCCCCCATCTCGGGCGGGTCGCACAAGAGAGCGCTCTCCAACTTCGATCACCACCAACTCCCCTTGGTTTGCCGCTACTTGACCGGCCTTGCCGCATCTATTGACACCCCTTCGACTCGCTCTTACCTTCACGGCCAGAGAGCGCTCTCTGACACATCCAAGGAACTCCCCAATTCCTCCGATTGGAGTGCCGTGCTCCACAGACCCTTCCGCATCTCCGCCCGCGTCTCCTCCCCCACCCGTACCGGACGGCTGGCGTCCTGGCGCCGACGCGTCGTCGCCCTGGCCCTCGTCGCGCTCACCGCCTCGTTGCTCCAGGCCAACATGAGCAGCGCGAGCACCGGGTCCGACACCAAGGGCGCCGCCGTCGTCCGGGTGTCGGAATTCCTCGCCGAGTGCCCGTACAGCCACCGCCTCCCGGACGACCCGATCGTGTTCCCCGGGCTGCCCGGTGCCTCGCACATGCACAGCTTCTTCGGCAACGACACGACCAACGGCCGTTCCGACGTCAACAGCCTGGCGAACGGGCGCACCACCTGCTCGCCGCAGGAGGACCTCTCGTCGTACTGGGTACCGACCCTGTACGACGGCACGAAGGAGGTGGAGCCGACCGGCACCACCTTCTACTACCTGGGTGAAGGCGTACGCGACGACATCATCGCCCAGACGCAGCCGCTGCCGTACGGACTGCGGATCGTGGCGGGCAACGCCAAGGCGACCGGCCCCAACGACGACACGCGGGCGCGCTGGTCGTGTCTGCACCACGGCGAGGTCAACCCGTCGACCGACTTCGTCAACTGCCCCGCCGGCGCGATGCTGGAGTCGTATCTGGACTTCCCGCAGTGCTGGAACGGCCGTGACCTCGACTCGGCGGACCACAAGAGCCATATGTCGTACCCGGTGGCGGGCGCCTGCCCGTCGACCCACCCGGTGCCGGTGCCGAAGCTGCGGCAGGTGCTGAGGTATCCGGTCAACGGCGATCCGGCCCGCTTCTCGCTCGCGTCGGGCCGCGGCTACACGATGCACGGCGACTTCTTCAACGTCTGGCCCGTGGCGGAGATGGAGCGGCGCGTACGTGACTGCATCCGCCCGATCATCAAGTGCGGCGCCAACGGTCAGCCTTCCTGACCGGAGACCTGAACGGACAGACGGGACCGACCAGTTCGGTGTCCGGCCGGGGCCGCATCGCACCCCGGCCGGACCCCGGCGCCCTCTCCCCC
>NZ_JBHXRX010000025.1:0-13446 GCF_042714995.1 Streptomyces sp. NPDC058665 | reverse complement strand
GCCCCAATTATCTCGGGCGCGCCCTCGCTTCCCCTCCGCGGCGCGTTCACCTTCCCCTCCCGGCGGCGCCCGCGTTGTGGGGGGCGGGCGGGGGCCCCCCCCCCCCCGGCCCCCCCCCCCGGCGCCCTCTCCCCCACCGGAGGACTCTCTATGAAGGCGGTACGTGGTACGGCGGCGGCGCTCCTCGCCCTTCTCGCGGTGACGGGCTGCTCGTCGTCCACCCCCACGGCGGCCCCGCAGGACCCGCCACGGGCCCCAACTCCCGTCAGCACACGCTCCGGCGGCACCGACGCCGCGTGGATCCAGCTCATGACCCCCATGAACGAGGGCGCGGTCGAGCTTCTGACGATGGCCGCAGACCGGTCGACCGACCCCCGTCTGCGCAGCTGGGCGAAGGACCTGGCCGCCGCGCACCGCGCCGAACTCGGCCGTATGCGACCGCTGTTGAAGCAGCTCGGCCTCCCGGCCACCAACGTCCACGAGGGTCATGAGATGCCCGGCATGGTGACGCCCGGCGATCTCGCGCAGGCACGGGCCGCCGAGGGCGCGGCCTTCGAGAAGTTTTTCGTGCTCCAGATCCGCGAACATCTGGAGCACTCCGCGCTCGTGTCCCGTTCCGAGGTCGACGCGGGCAGCGAAGCCGCGGCGAAGAAGCTCGCCGCCGCGCTCGTGGCGGCGAGGCAGGGCGAACTCGACGGCCTGAACCGCATCGCCGCGTAGTACGCCGCGCGGTACGGAATCCGGCCACCGAGGGCCCGCTCCGGGCGTCGAGTACCAACCGGTATAAAGACTGCATGACTGCCGACGCCTCCCCGCCCGCGCGCCCGACCCTGGAGGACGTGGCCGCCGTCGCAGGCGTCTCACGAGCCACGGTGTCCCGCGTGATCAACGGAGCGACGACGGTGGATCCCGCGCTGCGCACCGTGGTCGAGGAGGCCATCGCCACGACGCACTACGTCCCGAACCGCGCCGCGCGGTCGCTGGTGACCCGCCGCACCGACTCGATCGCGCTGGTGGTCTCCGAGCAGGAACGGCGGCCGGTAGCCGAGCCGTTCGTGGGCCGGATGTTCTCGGACCCGTACTTCGGCCGGGTCGTGGGCGGGCTGCTGGACGTGCTGCGGCCGGCCGGTGTGCAGATGGTGCTGATGCTGGCGGACGACGCCGCCTCGCGCGACCAGTTGCTCTCGTATCTGCGCCAGGGCCATGTGGACGGCATCGTCCTGATCTCCTCGCACGCCGGTGATCCGCTGCCCCGGCTGGTCCACGAGACCCGGCTGCCCGCCGTCCTGGCGGGCCGGCCCGGACAGCCGTCGCCGCTCACCTACGTCGAGGCCGACCAGGCGGCGGGCGCGCGGCTGGCCGCCGGGCATCTGGCGGGTCTCGGGCGGCGCAGGATCGGTACGGTCGCGGGGCCGCAGGACATGCCGGCGGGGCAGGAGCGGCTCGAAGGGTTCCGGTCGGCGATGGCCACGTACGGGATCGAGAACGTCGCGGTCGCGGAGGGCGACTTCACGCACACGGGGGGCGCGGCGGCGATGCGGCGCCTGCTGGCCGAACACCCGGACCTGGACGGGGTGTTCATCGCCTCCGACCTGATGGCGCTGGGCGCGCTGCCGGTACTGCTCAGGGCGGGCAGACAGGTGCCCGACGAGGTGGCCGTGGTGGGCTTCGACGACAGCAACGCGGCGCTGACCTGCGATCCGGCGCTGACGACGGTACGTCAGCCGGTCGAGGAGATGTCATCGGAGATGGCCAGGCTGCTGCTGAAGCAGATCGCCGCACCGGGCGGCCCGCTGCCGTCGATGATCTTCACGCCGACGCTGGTGGTGCGGGAGTCGGCGTAACGCTCCCCGCTCAGACGGTGCGGCCCCGGCCCTCCTCGTCCTCCAGCGCGGCGGCCTCCTGCGACAGCCGTACGGCCTGAAGGAGGCTGAGGCCCGGCTGCGCGTCGCGCAGGGCCTTCACCGCCTTGACGGAGTCGGGGCGCCCCTCCACACCGGCGTCGGCTATCTGCCGGCGCGCCCAACTCCCGCGTATCTCACTGTCGGTGACCTCCTTGGCCGCGGCGAGCAGTGCGGCGGCCCGCTCCAGCCCTGGCCGCTCCTCCGGGTCCGCGGTCTTCAGCGCGCGGTCCACGGCCTCGGCGACCTCGTCGGCGTCGCGTACGACGAGTACGGAGAACTCCTGCTGCTTCTGTCCGAATAGCGTCATTCCCGGATACTCGCCGTCTCCGGCCGCCCGCCTCAAGGGAGTTGAGCCACTTCTGAGGTACGCGAGCACAGCCGGACGGCCCGGAGCCGGTGAGGGCTCCGGGCCGTCCGGAAGCGGCACGAGCAGGGGTCACTTCTTCGGGAGCCAGGCCTCCCACGTCGACTTGTTCTCCTTGACCCACTTCTCGGCCGCGTCCGGGCCGCTCAGCTTGTCCTTCGCGATGGCCTTGGCGACCTCGTTCTGCGCCTCGGTGCTCCACTTGAAGTTCTTGATGAACTCGGCGGCGTCACCGCCGTCCTTCGCGAAGTCCGCGTTGAGGTACTTCTGGAGCGGGGTGTTGGCGTACGCGCAGTCCGTCGCCGTCTCGGGGACGTTGCAGCCCTCCTCGTACGCGGGCAGCTTCACCTCGACCAGGTCGATGTCCGCGTTGAGCCACTGCGGGTCCCACCAGTAGGTGATGAAGGGCTCCTTGTCGCGGTACTTCTGCTGGATCTCCTTGATCTGGGCGGCCTCGTTGCCGGTCTCCTTGATCTTGAGGTTCAGCTTCAGGTTCTTGACCAGGTGCTCGTCGTACGTCGTGTACGAGGGGGCCGCGCCCAGGAACTCGCCCAGGTCGCCGCTGTTCGCGGACTTGAAGTCCTTGGCGAACTTGTTGAGGTTCTTGGCGTCCGTGACCTCGGGGTTCGCGTCCGCGTAGTACTTCGGGACGAACCAGCCGATGTGGCCGACGACGCCGAGGTCGCCGCCCTTGACGATGGTCTTCTTGTCCTCGATGTAGAGCTTCTCCTTCTTCGGCGAGCCGCCCCAGTCCTCCAGGATCGCGTCGGCCTTGCCGTTGTTCAGCGCGTCGAAGGCGACCGGCTCGTCGAGCTGCTGGAGCTCGACCTTGACGTCCAGCTCCTGCTCCATGATCACCTTGGCGACCTCGGCGTTGGCACGCGCGCCGACCCAGGAGGGCACGGTCAGGGTGACCTCGTCGGACGCGGACGCCGAATCGGTCTCGGCCGCGCACGCGCTGAGCGCGAGCATGCCGAGCGCGCCGGCTCCGGCGACCAGGGTGGTGCGTATCCGCTTGGTGTGGGTCACGTCGTGTTTCTTTCTGTCGCGGTTTCGGTTGTCTTCGGTTGTGTTGAGCTCACACCAGGGCGCGTTCCTTCGCCGCCGCGCTCGGCTGCGAGATCCGGTCCAGCAGCAGGCCCAGGCACACGATCGCGATGCCGGCCGTCATACCGAGCCCCAGATCGCCCTTGGCCAGGCCCTTCACGACATCGACGCCGAGCGCGCCGCCGCCGATCATGCCGCCGATGACGACGATGGCCAGGACCAGCACCACGCCCTGGTTGACGGCGAGTTGGAGGGCGGGCCGGGCCAACGGAAGCTGTACCTGGCGCAGTTGCTGCCCGGTACCGGCGCCGAGGGAGCGCGCCGCCTCCAGCGCGGCGGGGTCGATCTGCCGGATTCCCTGGGTGGTGATGCGTACGACGGCGGGCAGGGCGTAGACGACGGCCGCGGCGACGGCCGCCGTACGGCCGCCGCTGAACAGCGCGATCACGGGGATCAGATAGATGAACTGCGGCATCGTCTGCATGATGTCGAGAACCGGCCTGATCACCCGCTCGATCCTCTCGACGCGCGCCGCGAGGATGCCGATGGCGAAGCCGAGCAGCAGGGTCACCACCAGGGCGGCGAGGACCTGCGAGAGCGTGTCGAGCGAGCGGTCCCAGAGACCCATCGCGCCGATCGCGGCCAGGGACAGCACCACCGTGACGACGGCCTGCCAGCCGGTCCGCAGTGCCAGCACGGCGGCGACGAGCAGCAGCGCCCACCAGGGTGTGGCCAGCAGCGCGTCACGCACCGGGTTGATGACCCAGTTCGCGAACCCTTCGGACCAGGTGAGGGTGCCGCCCAACACCGGTACGCCGGAGCCGAGTTCGCGCTCGATCCAGTCGACGGCCGTGTTGACCGGCTCACTGATCGAGACGGTCCATGCCTCGGGCCACTCCCTGCGGCCGAGTACGGCTCCGAGCACCGCGCCGCCGGCGACGGCCGCGACGATGCCGGGCCAGAGCTTCCACCACGTGGCGCGGCGCCCGGCGTCGGGGTCTTCGAGCTGTTCGCCGGCCGCGGCCGTCGTACGGTCCAGCCAGATCGCCAGCAGTACGACGGCGATCCCGGCGGGCAGCGCGAGGCCCACGTCCACGGTGGAGAGCGCCGTGAAGATCTCGTCGCCGAGTCCGCCCGCGCCGATCATCGAGGCGAGGACGACCATCGACAGACACATCATGATCGTCTGGTTGAGGCCGAGGAGCATCTGCTTGCGGGCGAGCGGCAGCCGCGCCGTCAACAGCCGCTGCCAGGAGCTCGCGCCGAGCGAGGCGGACGCCTCAAGTGCCGCCGCGTCGGCGCCGCGCAGCCCGAGCGCGGTCAGCCGGGCCATCGGCGGGGCCGCGTAGATGACGGTCGCGACGAAGACGGACGGGATGCCGATGTCGAAGAGCAGCACGAACGGCAGCAGGTACGAGAAGGCGGGCAGCACCTGCATGGTGTCGAAGACCGGCCGCAGCACGCGCTGACAGCGGTCGGAGAGCCCGGCGGCGAGCCCGAGCAGCGCGCCGACAATGGCCGAGACGGTGACGGCGACGACCATCAGGGACAGCGTCTCCATCGCCGGTTCCCACATGCCGAGCAGCCCGATCACGGCGAAGGTGGCGAGCGCGGTGGCGGCGGTGCGCAGGGCGCGGCGGCGCAGGCCGGCGCCGCCCGCGTACCAGGCGATCAGTACGGCCGCCACCGTCACGCCGATGAAGCCGAGGCTCTCCAGCACGCTGAGCACGCCGTCGACCGAGCTCTCGGCGGAGTTGCTGATGTGCAGGAGGAAGTAGAGGAACAGGGGGTGGGTGGTGCGGTTGTCGACGAGCCAGCGGTTGAGGTCGTCGAGCGGCGAGCGCACATCGACGGTCAGAGCGTCGGGCCAGGCTCCGGTTCCGCCGACGGCCGCGCTGACGATCGCGACGAGGACGGCGGCGACGAGCAGCATCGCGCGAGGGTTGCCCGCCAGGCGGGACCAGGGGCCGGGGACGCCGTCGCCGGACGGGCCGGTCTTGCTCGTACGTACGCCGCCAGGACCGGTGCCCGGGTCGTGCCGCGCCGCATCGGTCAGCTCGGACACCGGGTTGGGAGCGGCGCTCATACCGCCGCCACCTCCTTGGGTTCCGCGTCGTCGTCCAGCCCCGCGACGACGGCCAGCAGTTCCTCGTAACCGACGACGCCGAGGGTCCGGCCGTCGTCCACGACCCGGCAGTAGTCGCCGCTGCGTGCGACGGCCTCGATCGCGTCGGAGACCAGCGTGTCCGGCTTGAGCGCGACGCCCGACTCGCTCTCGCCGTCCCGCGCGGGGCGCATGGCGCGGCGTACGGAGATGACCTGCTCACGCGGGACGTCGCGGACGAAGTCGCGTACGTAGTCGTCGGCGGGGTTGGCGACGATCTCCTCGGGTGTGCCGAGCTGCACGATCCCGCCGTCGCGCATCAGCGCGATGCGGTCGCCCAGGCGCAGGGCCTCGTTGAGGTCGTGGGTGATGAAGACCATGGTGCGGCCCTCCTCACGGTGCAGCCGGATGACCTCTTCCTGCATGTCGCGGCGGATCAGCGGGTCGAGCGCGCTGAACGGCTCGTCGAACAGCAGGACTTGAGGGTCCACGGCGAGCGCGCGGGCGAGACCGACGCGCTGCTGCTGGCCGCCGGAGAGCTGGCCGGGGCGCCGTTCCTCCAGTCCTTCGAGGCCGACCAGGGCGGCGACCTCGGCGGCCTTGGCGCGGCGCTCGGCGCGGGGCATGCCCTGGATCTCCAGACCGTAGGCGACGTTGTCGAGCACGGAGCGGTGCGGCAGCAGGCCGAAGTGCTGGAAGACCATCGCGGCGCGGTGCCTGCGCAGTTCGCGCAGCCGGTTCTTGTCCATGGCGATGATGTCCTCGCCGTCCATGGCGAGTTGTCCGCTGGTCGGCTCGATGAGCCGGGTCAGACAGCGTACGAGGGTCGACTTGCCCGAGCCGGAGAGGCCCATGACGACGAAGACCTCGCCCTTGCGCACGTCGAAGGAGACGTCCCGGACGGCGGCCGTGCAGCCGGTGCGGGTCCTCAACTCCTCGGCGGACAGCGCCGCGTACTCCGCGTTGCCCGGTATTCGGTCGGCCTTCGGTCCGAAGACCTTCCACAGATCGCGTACGGAGAAGACCGGTTCGGTGGCGGTCATCACGCATCACCTCCCGGTGCGGTTGTCTTGGTCGCCGAGGTGAGTAGTTCGGCGCATTTCTCGCCGACCATCAGGACCCCGATCATCGGATTCACGGCCGGCATGGTGGGGAAGACGGAAGCGTCGGCGATTCGGATGCCTCTCAGCCCACGGATCGTCAGATCCGGTCCGACCACGGCCTGTTCGTCGTCGGGAGCGCCCATCCGGCAGGTGCCGGCCGGGTGGTAGACCGTATGGGCGCATTTACGGGCGTACTCGCTGAGCTCGTCGTCGGAGGTGATGTCCGGCCCCGGACAGACCTCGCGGGTCAGCCACTCGGCGAGCGGTTCGGCGGCGGCGATCCGCCGGGCGATCCTGATGCCGTCCACGAGGGTGCGGCCGTCGTAGTCGTCCTCGTCGGTGAAGTACCGGAAATCCAGGGCCGGTTTGACCTCGGGATCCGCGCTGGTGAGAAAGAGGCGGCCCCGGCTTCGGGGCTTGGGGATGTTCGGTGTCATCGAGACGCCGTGCGGCGGGCGTTCGTAGCCGAGGCGCTCGGGATTGTCCGTGAATGGGATCTGGTAGAAGTGGAACATCAGGTCCGGGCCCTGGTGGTCCGGGTCGCGCCGGACGAAGAGGCCCGCGTCGGAGTCCATCGCCGAGTTCTCGGGGATCGGTCCTTCGGTCTCCCAGACGATGACCGACTCGGGGTGGTCGAGCAGGTTCTCCCCAACGCCCGGCAGGTCGTGGGTGACGGGGATACCGAGCGCCTCCAGGTCGGCGCGGGGCCCGATGCCGGAGTGCAGGAGCAGCCGGGGTGTGTCGACGGCACCGGCGCAGACGAGGACTTCGCGCCGGGCGCGTACGTACGACTCCGTACCGTCCGCGGCCCGTACGCGCACGCCGGTCGAGCGGGTGCCGTCGAACTCCAGCCGGTACGCCCAGGTCTCCAGCAGCAGGGTGAGGTTGGGACGGTCCAGGAACGGGTGCAGATACGCCACGGATGCGGACGACCGCTTGTTGTTCTCCGGGTGGTAGGCGAGGTCGAAGAAGCCGGCGCCTTCGTGGAAGGGCTTCCTGTTGAAGCCCTCGACGCGAGGGACGCCGAGGGCCGCCTGAGCGGCGTCCACGAAGTCACGGGCGATGGGATTACGGTCCTGTTCGTCCACCGGCACGATGTTGTTGCGCAGCCGCCCGAAGTACGGCTCCATGGACGCCGCGTCCCAGCCGTCGGCCCCTGCCGCCGCCCATTCGTCCCAGTCGGACGGCAGGGGCTTGAAGGCGATCAGGGTGTTGTGCGAGGAGCAGCCGCCGAGCACCCGGGCACGGCTGTGCCGGATGTGGGAGTTGCCGCGCGGCTGCTCGGTCGTCGGGTAGTCGTAGTCCAGCTCACCGCCCAGCAGCCCCATCCAGCGCCGGAGAGTCAGCACGTCGGGCCGGTCGATGTCGGAGGGCCCGCCCTCGATGACGGCGACGGTGACGTCCGGGTCCTCGGTGAGCCGGGAAGCGATCACCGATCCCGCGGTGCCGCCTCCGACGACGACGTAGTCGTATGCGGCGTCGTGTTCGGCCATGGGTGTCGTCTACTCCACTTCGCTGGGGTGATTCAAGGTTCTTGCGCGTAATGAGCCGTAATGTGACTGAGCCGTAAGGCAGTTGGCGAGGGCGAACGGCTTTGGTCGCCGGTGGTGGCCGGTGGTGGCCGACGGCCGGCCGGGTCAGCCGGCGAACCAGCGGACGGGCCGCGGCGCGAGGTTCTGGTAGATGTGCTTGGCCTCGCGGTACTCGGCGAGCCCGGCGGGCCCCAGCTCACGCCCGATGCCGGACTTCCCGAAGCCGCCCCACTCGGCCTGCGGCAGGTAGGGGTGGAAGTCGTTGATCCAGACGGTGCCGTGCCGAAGCCGTCCGGCGACACGCCGCGCGCGCCCGGGGTCCGCCGTCCAGACGCCGCCGGCCAGCCCGTACTCGGTGTCGTTGGCGAGCGCGACGGCCTCGTCCTCCGTACGGAAGGTCTCGACGGTCAGGACGGGGCCGAAGACCTCCTCGCGGACGACCCGCATCTCGCGGTGGCACTGGTCGAGGACGGTCGGCTCGTAGAAGTACCCGGCGGCGGGGCGCAGTTCACCCGGTCCGGGTCGTTTGCCGCCGGCCCGCAGCACGGCGCCGTCGGCCAGCGCGGACGCGACATACTCCTCGGTCTTCGCCAACTGCCCCTCCGACACGAGTGGTCCGCACTCGACGCCGGCACCGGTGCCCCTGCCGAGGCGGATCCGTGCGGCACGGCGGGCGAGTTCGGCGACGAAGCGCTCGCGGAGCGACTCCTCGACGATGAGGCGCGAACCGGCGGAGCAGACCTGGCCGCTGTGGATGAACGCCGCGTTCAGGGCCTGGTCGACAGCGGTGTCGAAGCCCTCGTCGGTGGCGCAGGAGTCGGCGAAGACGACGTTCGGGTTCTTGCCCCCGAGTTCGAGCGCGACCTTCTTCACGCCGGGCGCGGCGGCGGCCATCACCTTCGTACCGCTGGCCAGTCCGCCGGTGAACGACACCAGGTCCACGTCGGGGTGTTCGGCCATCCGGGCGCCGACGGGGTCACCGGCGCCGGTCACCAGGTTGGCGACACCGGCGGGCAGCCCGGCCTCGGTGAGCAGGTCGATCAGGGCGACGGTGCTGAGGGGGGTGAGCTCGCTCGGCTTGACCACAAAGGTGTTGCCCGCGGCGAGCGCCGGGGCGATCTTCCAACTCGCCTGGAGAAGCGGATAGTTCCAGGGGGTGATGAGCGCGCAGACGCCGACAGGTTCGTGCACGACGACGCTGTGCACCTCGGCGGACCCGGCGTCCACGACGCGCCCGCCGCCCTCGTTGCTCACGAGATCGGCGAAGTAGGCGAAGGCGTCGGCGACACAGTCGACGTCGACGCGCCCCTCCTCTACGGTCTTGCCCGCGTCGCGGCTCTCCAGCTCCCCGAGGTCTTCCCGGTCCCGCCGCAACAGCCCGGCGACGCGCCGCAACAGCGCGGCCCGCTCGGCGACGGGGGTCCGGGGCCAGAGCCCCGCGCCCCCGTCGAAAGCCCTGCGCGCGGAGTCGACCGCGGCATCGACGTCCTCGGCCCCGCCCTCGGACACCACCGCGAACGGCGTCGCGTCGGCGGGGTCGATGATGTCGCGTGTGGCGCCGGAGGCGGCTTTACGCCACTCCCCGTCCACAAAGATGGTCTGTTGTGCCGACACGTCGCGTTTGGCCTTCCGTTCCCGATACCTGCCACCAGCGGCAACGACTGGCGATCTGGGCGCCTGCCCCGAGACCGGAGAAGCATGCGTAATCGATGACGGGAAGTGTTCAGGGTCACTCACGACCCGCCGACGACAGACAGCACGAAGGCCCCTCGCTGGCGGGCGAGGGGCCTTCGAGTACTGGGCCGGCGGTGGGTCACACCGGCGGACGCACCGGTCAGACGACCGACTTGGTGCCGTCGACGGCGGCGGAGCGGCCGAAGATGCTGACGGCCTGGTAGTACGTCCAGGCCGTCGCGTTGCACGAGGCCTTCGTGGCGCCCGAGTAGCCGTTGCACACCCGCTTCAGGTCCTCGTAGAACGCGCTGTCCAGCCGCGCCTTGTTCGCGTCGAAGGAACCGGCCGCCTTGTAGTTGCGGTAACCGAAGTCGTGACGCGCGCAGGACGTCTGGAACGGGAAGCCGAAGGGGTTGTCGGGCGAGGAGGAGCAGTAGTCCGTGGACCAGTCGAAGCCGTACGCGGACCAGGCGCCCTGGTTGTTGCGGGCGGAGAGCCACGAGTTGTAGCTGGCGGCGCTGGTCTGTGTCCAACTGCTCAGGACCTGCGGCTTGTCGGCCGGCGCGGCGGCGGCCGAGCTCGCCGACATGAGCGTGGCGGGGATGGCGAGGGCAAGTGCGGCGAGCGGCATGGCCAGACGACGGCGCATTTCGGAACCTCCGGTGGGGAGACAGGTTGACGCTCCGTGCCCGGTGACACGGAGTCTTACCTCAGAGCGTGCGGGGCGGTCGCCGCACGGGTCTACGCGCGATGACCACCGCGGGAATGGTCCCCCGGAAACGCCGAGATGTAACCATGCCCATGACGAAACAAGAGGAAAACAGGTGCCCAACTCCCCGACATACGTCGCAACTTGGCGTTCGGCGGACGCGCACCCGGGGCGAAGCCCCGGTCGGGAGACGCGGAACCAGGCGCGTTCTTGAACGTTCCGTCCGGCCCGCGACGCATGGGCATGCCCGCTCGCCGCGTTGTCGGAGTCGCCCACGTACGCCCAGTACGAGAGCGATCCTCCGCCTTGCGATCGCGCGCACCGGCGAGTCACCAGCCGCTCCGCGGCGGGGGCACGCCCCGTCCCACGGGCGACCGACGCCATTTCCGGACAGTGCCTAACCGGCGTCCGCGCCCGGTTGGCTTCCCTTCGTCTTCTTCCGCTGCTTCCACGCGGCGCGCCGCGCCTCCTCCTTGTCCAGCAGCCGCTTCATCTCCCGCATGTCGGCGGCCAGTTCGGCGGAGGACTCGTCGTCGCCGTCGTCCGCCACTCCCTCCTCGCCCTGCTCCCTCGTCTGCACCTCGATCGGCGGATCCGGGTCGAAGTCCGAGGGCCTGGGTCCCTCCGGGCCGTCGGGCCCGATCCGTACCAACTGCTCCACCCGCGCCACCCGGTACCGCAGCCCGCCCACCGAGACCCCCGCCCCGCGCTTCTCGTCGAGCCGGTCCGCCGCCTTCGCGTACTCCGCGCGCTCCCCGTCGCTCAGCCTCCGCAGAACGGGCTTCATGACCCGGAAGTCGATCGCCAGCCTGTCCCGAGCCGCCTGCGGAGTCGGCGCCGAACCCGAATGCGGCTTCCACTGCCCGTCCTTGCCGCACTCGGCGATCGCGAACTCCGCGGGCAGCAGCACTCCGCCCGGATGCGTCTCGACCGCCCGCAGCGAATCCCCGCGCATCTCGGGCGGCGCGGTGCCCGCCTTCAGCACGAACTGCATCAGGTCGAACTTGAGCAGCCCCTCCGCCATCCCCGTGCCGGTGTACGGGTCGATGACGAATCCCTCGACGCGGCTGGGCAGCCGGTGTGCCTCGCCGACCTCACCCGGGTCCGGGTCCGACGGCCTCGGCGGCTCGGGCCCGTCGGGCCCCAGCCGGATGAACTGCTCGACGCGCACCACGCGGTAGCGCGTACCGAGCACCCTCAACTCGTCCACGGCGACCCGGTCGAGCTTCTCGTACGCCGCGCGGTACTTCTCGCGGTCCGCGGCGCGCCCGGCGGCCGACGCCTCCTTGGCGAGCCCCCGGAAGTACGAGCCCAGGGAGTCGCGGACGCTCTGCGGTGTGTCCCCGGCGGAGCGGAGGATCTCCCAGCCGCCCTGCTCCGACTCCTTCGCCCCGACGAAGGCCGGCAGCCCCATGCCCACGATCGTGGGGTAGCGCTCCCGCGCCCGCCACGCCTCCTCGTCGGCGAATGCCGCGATGGGACCGTCCTGCACCGTCATCCGGATGGTCCGGTACGCCGGCAGGCCCTCTCCGTATGCGTTCATGCACTCAGTGTGCGCGAACGGTCGCCGTCGGTGGCACCGAACGCGGAATCAACACCCCACGGGTGTACGGGGGTTGATACCCGGGGTCTCGGCCGCCCGCACACGACGAAGCTCCCGGCGGCCGGGTGGGCGGCTGCCGGGAGCTTCGGTCACAGGCCGGTCAGAGCAGGCCGAGCTCGCGGACGGCGTCGCGCTCCTCGGTGAGCTCCTTCACCGAAGCGTCGATGCGCGCACGGGAGAAGTCGTTGATGTCCAGGCCCTGGACGATCTCGTAAGAGCCGTTCCTCGTGGTGACGGGGAACGACGAGATGATGCCCTCCGGGACGCCGTACGAGCCGTCCGACGGAATGCCCATGGAGGTCCAGTCGCCCTCGGGGGTGCCGTTGACCCACGTGTGGACGTGGTCGATGGCGGCGTTGGCGGCCGAGGCCGCCGAGGACGCGCCGCGGGCCTCGATGATCGCCGCGCCGCGCTTGGCGACGGTCGGGATGAAGGTGTCGGCGAGCCACTGCTCGTCGTTGACCGTCTCGGCGGCGTTCTTGCCCGCGATCTCCGCGTGGAAGATGTCCGGGTACTGCGTGGCCGAGTGGTTGCCCCAGATCGTCAGCCGCTTGATGTCCGTGACCTGCGCGCCGGTCTTGGCGGCGAGCTGCGAGATCGCGCGGTTGTGGTCGAGACGGGTCATCGCGGTGAAGCGCTCGGCCGGTACGTCGGGGGCGGCGGCCTGCGCGATGAGCGCGTTGGTGTTGGCCGGGTTGCCGACGACGAGGACCTTGATGTCGTCCGCGGCGTTGTCGTTGATGGCCTTGCCCTGCGGCTTGAAGATGCCGCCGTTGGCGGAGAGCAGATCGCCGCGCTCCATGCCCTTGGTGCGGGGGCGCGCGCCGACGAGCAGCGCGACGTTGGCGCCGGAGAAGGCGGCGTTGGCGTCGTCGGTGATCTCGATGCCGCGCAGCAGCGGGAAGGCGCAGTCGTCGAGCTCCATGGCGGTGCCCTCGGCGGCCTTCAGGCCCTGCGGGATCTCCAGCAGACGCAGGCTGACCGGCACATCCGCGCCGAGCAGTTGACCGGAGGCGATGCGGAAGAGCAGCGCGTAGCCGATCTGGCCGGCTGCGCCGGTGACGGTGACATTCACGGGAGTGCGGGTCATGGCGGTCTCCGTTAGACAGCGGTGGAACGGCGGGCGGCAGGGGCCCTGCCCCTGGTGCGGGCCATCTCTCCGACGGCGGGGTGAATCATGTCTTGACGTGAAGAGACAACCGCTCGCCAGGCTATCCGACGGGTCGCCTCCGGCGCGGTTGGGGTTGCGGTCCGTTGCCGGGGACGGGGTCGCCTCCGGCGCGGTTCGGGTGCGGTCCGCTGCCGGGAGCGGGGTCGCCTCCGGCGCGGTTCGGGTGCGGTCCGCTGCCGGGGCGGGGCGGTCCTGCCGGTCGGCCTGGGCCGGGCCGGGGGCGCGCAGCGAGGCG